>CAIWHI010000152.1 GCA_903912435.1 uncultured Bacteroidota bacterium
CAATAATACTATTATCAATCCCAGCTTTTTCAAATTGGCGCTTTATTGTGTCCTTTAAAATCTGCTCTTTTCCCCGGTCTTCTGGTGTTTCTGAGAAGGGTATCCTGCTCAGTACAAAGGTAATTTTGGGGGTTTTGCCTAGTATGGCGTTTTCTTTGTTGGAGATGCTTTTTATTATTTTTTCAGCCCCCTCAAAGTTTTCCTTATTATTTGCGGCCATTACAATCACCTCATCGGCCAAAATAGCCATGGTAATGCCGGATATTTCGGTAATTCCAGTTCTGGAATCTATCAATAGGAAGTCGGGATTGAATTCTTGCTTTATTTTTTCCTTCAAGTCGAGAAAAAAGGCGAGGCCGTTTTTATTGTCATAGAGGAGGTCGAACCAATTGATGGAGGAAAGTCTTCTCCAGTAATCGGTGGAATTGGTATTGCCTGCCGGGATGAGGTCTATATTCCCCCTATTGCTATGAATATTGAAATTTACGGAATAATCCTTGATATTTTCAGGTAAGTGTCCGTTTACATAATACTCATGTATATAATCTACAATGCCATTTTTTATTTCAATGTCTTTTAGGCTAGGGGCAAATTTGTGAGTTAGTCCAGGTGCTTCAAGGTCAAAGTCAAGAATGCACACCTTTTTGCCAAACTCAATTAGTCGCTTAGCCATATTAGCCAAGGCTAAAGTCCTGCCTACTCCTCCCTTATATGAATAAAATGTGATGGTCTTCATTAGTATGTTGGTATTAATGTCCTTAAGTTTGATAACTTGTTTTGATCCCTCTCAATAGCTTGGAAATCAGTGCCATTTGGTACTTTGAATGTAGTTGGGCAGAGGCCGACTACATTGATTCTGGTGGTAATTTTTAGGGCATAAATTATCTCATCGATACGAGCCAGGCTTGCGGTTTCATAATTTGTCGCCTCATAGCGTTGTATCTGTTGTTCTTTTACGTTTATTT
Organism: uncultured Bacteroidota bacterium; assembly: GCA_903912435.1. Taxonomy (GTDB): domain Bacteria; phylum Bacteroidota; class Bacteroidia; order Chitinophagales; family Chitinophagaceae; genus Nemorincola. Next base: position 966 of record CAIWHI010000152.1, read on the forward strand.
TTTCAGCCAATTCAGCTTGTGTCCACCCCTTTGCTATACGTGCCTTGATTAATATCTCAGAGAATTTGTTGAAATCCTCAATATGCAAGTTGGAAATTTGTTTTGCTTTTAGCCGTTGGTATTCATCAATATCTTTTTCAAAAGCAAGTATTTCCCCATTAATTGAATTGAGGCTAATCTTTTTCTTAATTGGGTCAATAGTGGCATCGGCCTCCATTCTTTCTTTTATATTCCTAAAATCTTGCAGGCTGTCTTTGGTTATTTTTAGTTGTTTGTCGTTTTTTATCATAGATGGTTTATTTAATATTTAATTGTAGAATTCCTTTTTTAGAACCATCAGTTTTGTCTCTCTGGAAAAATTGCAAATAACTTTTGCCAGAATAATCAGGTTCTGTAAATGCGCCTCTAATTTCTCCCCTATACTTAAATATTTGATCCTCCCTTGATCCTTCTAATAGCGTTTGAAAGCTGCTATCAAGTTTTATTAATTGATGTTGTTCGTTATAATCGAGCCAAAGTGCGTCATAATCACCTGGATTGATTTTTTTTGTAACGAAACTACCATCAAGATATAAAACTGTGCATCCACATTCTTTAAGGTCTGCAATCAAAAGTTTTAATCCCTCTAATAAATCCTTCCTTCTTTGATTAATACTATATTCCTTTTCAAGTTCCTCCCAGGTAACTAAGTGTATCCCTATTTTAAGATTTCCATTGGGTTGATATTCTATGGGCATCCTTTCTTTTTTATTGTGTTTTCAGATAATATTGTTGTCGAAATCTGGAATAAGGCTTTGATTTGAAAGTAAAGATAAGAATAAAACGAAACAGACAACAAAAATGTCGTCTGTTTTAGCTATTTTTTAAAAAATGTAGTATTCGTTTTTATTCCACCACCACTTGTCTGGTAATTACTCCATCTTGTCCTATTACTTGTACTAAGTAGATCCCACTTATTAGTTGGCCGGTATTCATTGTAAGCTGAGGATTACTAATGTTAGATTCTAGAGGTTGAGAGTAAACCATTTTACCCATCAGGTTATAAATTTTTAACTCGCTATAATTTTGGCCATTAAGCTTTATTACTATATAGCCTTTGGTGGGGTTGGGGTAAATCGTGATTGGATCATTTTCTATTTGGAGCTCTTCAGTTTCCAGTGTAGAATTAAGTTTGGCCAAAAATGGTTCAGAGCCATTGTTGCAGAATAAGCTTATAGAGCCAAGCTTGAAAGGATTGCCATTGCTTGAGCCTCCAATGTAAAGATTGCCTTTAGTGTCGGATGCCATACCGTATGGCATATCCAAACTAGCACCACCAGCAGTTTTTGCACAGTATAAATTACCCGCAGGGTTGTACTTGAACATAAATATGTCTGGTGAACGAAGGCTCATTGAAGCTGATGTGGTATCATTTTTTATTGAGTCAGTGCCATAATAGAGGTAGGGACTCTGGAAATATCCACAGGAATAAATATTTCCTGATGCATCAACGGTTAATCCCGCACCAGCCTCACTCCAAAGCCCCCCTGCTGTCCTGCCCCATAATTCATTGCCAGTGGAACTAAACTTAAATAGGAAATAGTCGGAATAGCCATTTGAATCAGTGTTCATGAATGTAGTGCCTGCAAAATTTATTTTATAACTCAAAAACCCACCTGTCACATACACATTCCCTGATGGGTCAGTACATACGGCACTAGAATAGTCGGCATAATTACCACCGAAAGATTTTGCCCAGAGGATATTCCCAGCACTGTTGTATTTAACCAGGTAAACATCACTTGTTACATTGGTAATGTTAATTCTTAAGGTGTCATTTCCAAATACTACATAAGGTGAACCACTATAAGAGCCCGTAATATAGATATTGCCGGCATTGTCGGTGCAAACCCCGGTAGGTATGGCATAAACTGTTGCATTTGACTGCCTGGCCCATACCGGTGTGCCATTGGTGGTAAACTTAGTTAAAAAAGTGCTGTAATAAATAGAACTATGTAAAGTATCATAGCCAATTACCACCTGTGGACTCATAAAATAGCCTGTAATGTAAACATTGCCTGTGCCATCAGTATTTATAGAGGCACCATAATCCTGCCTGGTTCCACCAATACTCCGTGCCCACATTACACTGCCAGATGGGTTGTATTTAACCACAAATGCATTGGATAAACCATTATTTCGAAGGGTGTCATTATCGAAATTGCATGTAGCTGTGGAATAATAACCAGTAATATATACACTACCGTCTACATCAGTAGTAACGGCATTGGCTTCGCACAGGTTTTGCAATCCACCGCTTTTTGCCCATAGTACATTACCAGTAGGGTCATACTTCACCAGGAACATATTTGCTCCACTAGCCTGGTTGTAAAGTGTAAATGCCCCAAAAGTAATAGAGTCACTCCCAAAATACCCTGTTATATAAATATTACCAGTGGGGTCGGTAGCTACAGAATTACATTGGCCCTGATCGGTAATATGGGGTATTTTAGCCCATATCCAGCCTGGTACAATGGCTTGTGCAGATTGGCAAAAGCAAATTATAAACAGAGAAAGTAGAATTTGTTTCAAGAGGGAGAAATTTGAATAAAGATAATGCTAAATATCTTTAGGAATAGAATTGACGGTGGCACCAATTATTTAATGAGGATCAAATTAGGGTAAATTGTGCAGATTATAAATTGAAAACTAATTTTGTAGGGAATGTAAAATAAACTGTGTCA
>CAIWHI010000153.1 GCA_903912435.1 uncultured Bacteroidota bacterium
GTTTGCCTTTTTTGAGCATTTGCAGAAAAACATAAGAAAATCCAAAATGCTAAAGAGAATAAATATTTAATCATGCTGAAAAATTATGAAACCCGAAAATACACAAACCTGGGACCACATTATAAGGCTTGGACCAATACAAAAAAAAATCTCGGCAATATCACCCTCATATCATATTTTCAAGCATGGAACTGAAAACATAATGTGCAATAATTTTTTAAAAAGCTATTCGAGATTGGCGATCAGGATATTTGTTAAATACAAAATTCTGCAAATTCTTTTTTAGAAATCCTATATTTAACCAAAAGCATATGCAGTAAAAGCGGACAAACATTTGAACTGATCATATTTTCAAAAAATCTTTTTAAATTATTGGATGATTATGTTATTTTTACCAAAAACTTATTGCAGTCCCCCCTGTCTGGGCAAAAAACTTTTTATATGATACGTAAAATAGCGATTTTATTTTTGTTATTCATGGGTATACAGCACTATGCTGGTGCTATTGGTGTAAGGGATTCGGTGACTATCTCACTTGAGCCATTTACTGATACTACATGCCCTGGCGTTCAGCTAGATTTTACTGCCATTCAAAGTAATGATACCTTCTCTTCAGTAGTTTACCATTGGTATACCAATACCATTTATACAGGTGTTGTTATAGATACGTTCCATACTACAGCTATTGGCGATGGTGATAGCGTATATTGCTATCTGGTATTCTTTAATAGCGCCACCGCCAACTACGATAGTTCCAAGTCTAATACTATTATAGTTCATAGGAGTTCCAGTATCATGCCTAATTGTGTTATTTCACTTATTGTTGGTTCTAACCCCGATTGTGCCGGTCATCCCCTCACCTTCCTTGCATATCCTGTAAATGGAGGTTCTGCACCTACATTCCAGTGGAATATTAATAATGTTGCGGTTTCTGGTGCTACTTCAAGGTCGTATACCCACACTTATGGTGCAGCAGATACAGTTTCATGTACCATGATAGGGAATTCTACCTGCTCCATACCTTATGATGATACAGTAACCTCAGAAAAAGTGCCTATAATTCATATTCACTATCTAGCTACAGTTTCTATTATTGCTTTACACAACCCTATTTGTGCAGGTACCAGAGATACTTTCATAGCATCAGTAGTAAATCCAGGTGCAGGCTATAGTTTCGAATGGTATATAGATAGTACCCTGGTAGTAGGTGCTGTAGGTGATTCATTGATTACCAATCTTTTGCACGATGGCAGCATTGTTTATTGTAAATTAATAGCTCCCGATACCTGTATCAGCGACCACGTTTCCAACTCTGTAGCGGTAACAATGACCGTTATTTCTTTAAGTCCTACCAGTGTTACTACATCATTAATTGCAGGTTCAAACCCTGGTTGTTTGGATTCTACAGTGACATTTAAAGGATTTTTCGCCAATTTTGGTGCAGGACCAGGTTACGAATGGTATATCAATGGTGTAAAAGTGGCCTCTGATACTTCAATTTTTGATACGCTTTACCATGATGGTGATATCCTTACCTTTAAGGTATTTGCTAAAACTGGTGGATGTTATACACACGATACCATTGTTTCACCACCAATATTGATGGTTAGAGACAGTACACCTCCTTATCCATGGGTATCATTGATAGGCAATTTGCTGGTGGCAAATGCCGGCGGATACTACGATTGGTATTATAGCCCTACAGTTGGCGGTCCATACACATTGGTACCTGGCCAGCATGACCAAACCCTGCACCCTACCGGACCGAACCTGGGTTATTATTATTGCGTAAAAGACACACAAAATTGTTTCTCTCCACCATCCAACATTATTTATATCTCCCTGCTGAAGGTGAACAATGTTTTTGGTTCATCTGTAAAAATTTATCCTAACCCAACAACAGGAATGCTGAATATAGATTTTGGTAACCAGGCAAAGACTATGAAAATGGATATTTTCAGTATGGGAGGCCAGGGTATATTGCATGAGGACATAACCAATCAGACGCATTACGAAACCA
>CAIWHI010000154.1 GCA_903912435.1 uncultured Bacteroidota bacterium
ATCCTGAGCGTGAATCAGTTCCTGAGAATATCAAGGAGCAGCTGATTGTTGAGTTGTACTCTAAATAATTGATGAACCGGATATATGCGTTCAAATTTTGGATTGCAATAGTTCGGATGGTATTGAAAATTTCATATTGGACCGGGAATTCCGGTTCAAGAACAGGTAAAAATTAAAAATAACAAATAAAATATCAATATGGCCATATTGAATTTCCAAAAACCGGACAAGATAGCACTTCAGAAAACTACTGATTTCGAAGCGCAGTTCGAATTCCGCCCCCTGGAACCGGGTTATGGCGTTACCATAGGTAATGCATTAAGACGTGTTTTGCTTTCCTCCCTTGAGGGTTTTGCTATCACAGCAATCAGGATTCCGGGTGCAGACCACGAATTCGCTACGCTGAAGGGTGTGCTTGAAGATGTTACGGAGATCATCCTTAACCTTAAGCAGGTTAGGTTGAAAGCTTTAGTGGATACCACTGAGTTTGCCGGAGAGAAAATTGACCTGAATATCAAGGGTAAGGAAGTATTTACTGCAGCTATGATTGGTGAGGCATTGCCTAATTTCCAGGTAATGAATCCTGATTTGATTATTTGCAATCTGCACCCAGGTGCAGGCTTCCAGATCGAAATTCACATTGGTAAAGGACGTGGTTATGTTCCATCTGAGGAAAACCGCCCACTTGATGCTCCATTAGGAGTTATCGCAATTGATTCGATTTACACACCAATCAGGAATGTAAAATATACTATTGAAAATACCCGCGTTGAACAGCGTACCGATTTCGAAAAGCTGATAATGGAGGTTATTACAGATGGTACTATTCACCCTGAAGAAGCAGTTAAGGAAGCTTCCCGTATCCTTATCCAGCATCTGATGATCATTACTGACGAAAATATTTCTCTTGACTCAAAACGTGAGGAAAAAGAAACAATCGTTGATGAAGAAACCTTACTGGTTCGTAAAGTATTGAACACTCCACTTGAAGATCTTGAACTTTCAGTACGTGCATTTAACTGTCTGAAAGCAGCTAAGATCAATTCATTAAGTGAGTTGGTACAATATACCCAGGAAGAACTGATGAAGTTCCGTAACTTCGGTCAGAAATCACTTTCTGAAATTGAGCAGGTTCTTCACGAACGTGGCTTACATTTCGGAATGGATATCAATAAATTCCGTAGAGGAGAAGATATTTAAAAATTCAAAAGTAAAAAGTCAAAAGTTAAAACACATTGTTTTCAACTTTTGACTTTTTCTTTTTTTTGGAAACGAAGTTTCCAAATCGATTTTTTCTAATTGCTATGTTATACAGTTAATGGTTCTTTTCATCTTTTACTGTTGACTTTTACTTCAGAGTCGAGTCTTTTTACTTTTTAATTTTTACTTTTTAATTTAACAATAGTACCTCATAAATCCTGACACGGTATGGGGGAATTTAAAATCAAATGTCATGCGTCACGGAGACAAAATCAAAAATTTAAGTCGTACAGCGTCACATCGCGCTGCACTTATGTCTAATCTTACAAGCCAGCTGATTGAGCACAAACGTATCACTACAACTTTGGCTAAGGCTAAAGCTTTGCGTGTTTATGCTGAGCCGATCATTACCCGCAGTAAGGTAGATACTATGCACAATCGCAGGATTGTGTTTAGCTATTTACAGGATAAAGAAGCTATCAAGGAATTGTTCGGAGTAATCAGCGATAAGGTTGCTGACCGTCCAGGTGGTTATACACGTATCATCAAGTTGCCACGCCGTATGGGTGATGCTGCTGATATGGCTATGATTGAGTTGGTTGATTTCAACGAAATCTATGGTAAAGAAACAGAAGCAAGTGCTGCTAAGAAAACACGTCGTAGCCGCAGGAGTGGTGGTGGTAAGAAAGCCGAAGGTGCTGAAAGTACAGAAACTACTACTGCCGAAACTAGCACAGAAACTTCAACTGAAGAAACTACAAGTGCTGAATAAGCTAATTGAAATTTTAATAACAAAAACGGCTGCCTATTTGGGCAGCCGTTTTTGTTATTATCCATGGCTGCACTTCAATTTTATAGGATACCAATTACTAGGTGGTTTTATCGTTTTTACATTTTACGTAATAAAATGGTCAAATACGTAAAAAATCATTTGTTGCTATAGGAAATAATTTATCTTTGAAAAAGCTAGCAGATATTAAGGTCGGTTTTGAACCTTGTAATTAGGAGTGTTTACTTTATTATATATTATAATATTTAAGACTATTTTTTGCCAGTTGTAACTAAAGGATTACAGTTAACTTAAGATACTTTGAATCGTTTAAAAGGATTTTTCTGAAAAATATTGAATTATGCATCAAAAGATTACATCATTAACTATGAAATTTCAATTACTAAAACGCCTGTCAAGTTTGGGTAGGAAGGTTAGCCTAAGTTCCCTATTAGTAATAGCAGCATATGCCTTATTATCTGGGGTTGATACTTATGCCCAGGGTACATGGACTCCGTTGGTAAGAACTGCCCCGCATTTCAGTGGAGGTGTTATGATATTAATGACCGATGGAACTGTGCTTTGTAAGTCAAGTAGTGGAGGGGGGCAGGGAACAGTATTTGATAAATTGACACCAGATGCTACAGGTAGTTATGTAAATGGTACCTGGACTTCTATCGCTGCCATGCATGATGACCGTCTCTATTTTTCCTCACAGGTATTGCCAGATGGCAGATTATATGTAGCAGGTGGCGAATATGGTGCCGGTGGCCCTAAAAGCGAAGTTTATAATCCGGTTACCAATACGTGGACTATGTGTCCGCAAATTGTATTCTCACACAATATTTCTGATGCTAATAGCGAGATATTACCTAATGGTAAAGTATTGCAATCAGTTGTAGATACTGCCTCAACCAGATTGAACTTTTTATGGGACCCGGCCACCAATACTTATTCACCTACAGGATCTACACTACGCACTAATAATGAGGCTATGTGGGTGAAATTACCAGATAGTAGTGTTCTGTTTATTGATAACTATGGAATGACATCTGAACGTTATATCCCATCTACCGGAACATGGATTAATGATGCCACAGTTCCTGTGAATTTGTATGATCCTTTTGGTTCAGAAGCAGGTGCTGCTTTTATGTTGCCAGATGGACGTGCATTTTTCATTGGTTCTACTTCTACCTCTGCATACTATACACCATCAGGTACTACAGCCCCGGGGACCTGGGCTGCAGGACCTTCTGTGGCAGGTATGGGTGCACCAGATGCTGCATCTGCCATGATGCCAAATGGCAAAGTTCTTGAAGCCTTGTCACCAATTGCCAGGGCAGACAATCATTTTCCTGACTCTACATTCTTTTATGAATTTGATTACCTGACCAATACTTATACTCCGGTATTGACACCAGTTGGGACTGCTTTCTATCCACAGGCATGTTATATCACCAATATGCTAGACCTTCCTGATGGGTCGGTATTATTTGTTCAGCAAGGTGATAACCAGTTTTATGAATATATGCCTGGTAGTGCGCCTCTTGCTGCAGGAAAACCCACCATCAATAATATTATTGAGAGAAGATGTGATTCATTTACCATCACCGGTACTTTATTTAATGGTATTTGTGAAGGAGCGGGTTATGGTGATGACTGGCAAATGGAGTCAAACTATCCGATCGTAAGATTGACATCAGGTACCAATGTTTATTATGCAAAAACTACTTATTGGAATAGGATAGGTGCTGTAATGACTGGTGCATTACCAGATACAGCCCAATTTAAGATAGCAGGTTCTGTACCAAATGGTACTTATAATGTGCAGGTTGTAGCCAATGGTAATCCATCGGCCAATTTCACCTTGCATGTTGGTCCGGCAGCTATTACACCTGCTTCACCAAGTGTTTGCCCTGGTACAACCGTTCCATTAACAGGATTGTGGGGAACAGGAACCTGGAGCAGCAGTAATACTGCCATTGCTACCATAGATGGTGTGACAGGGATAGCAACAGGCGTTGCTACAGGAACAACCATCATCACTTATTTCCTGGGTACCTGTTATAGCACCGCAACACTGACAGTGAATACTTCGGCAGGTGTGATCAATCCCACAGGTGCAATTACTATGTGTGCCGGTGGGTCAATAAATCTTACAGATGCTACAACAGGAGGTACATGGTCGAGTAGCGCAATAGGTGTAGCTACTATCGGCAGCACTTCGGGCACTGCAGTTGCTGCTGGTTTGGGTGTTACAACTATTAATTATTCTACAGGCTCGTGTAGTGCATCTACAACAATAACAGTAATCGCACCACCGGCAGTAATTACCGGTATCGCAAATGTATGTCCCGGAACAAGTTCTACGCTACTTGATGCTTCAAGTGGTGGTACATGGACATCTTCTGCATCTTCCATTGTTACAATAGGTTCACTTACAGGAAGTGTTACGGGTATTTCTGCAGGTACAGCTACAATTACTTATAATACAGGTATAGGTTGTAATTCAACCAAAATAGTAACGGTAAACCCGTTACCTGTAGCTATTACCGGAACCACAACTATTTGTTCAGGAATAACTACTACTCTTAGTGACGCTACTGGTGGAGGTACCTGGAGTAGTGGCAGCACAGGTGTGGCAACAATAGGTGCAGTTTCAGGTTCAATGAATGGCATCTCAAATGGTACATCAATTATTACTTATACGGCGGCTACAGGATGTATTAATACCATAATGGCTACTATTAATGCATCTCCCTTGCCCATTACAGGAACTTTTACTTTATGTGCAGGTAGCACTACTACGCTTAGCGATGCCACTAGTGGTGGTACGTGGGGCAGCAGTAATCCTGGTGTTGCAAGCATAGGTACATTAACAGGCAATTTGACAACACTTACGACAGGTACTACAGTAATTACCTATTATGGTACCGGTTGTAATGCAACTGCAACAATAACAGTAAATACTGCACCAGGGGCAATATCAGGTGTTACGACTTTCTGTTCGGCAGCGACTACAACTCTTACCGATGCAGTAGCCGGAGGTACCTGGTCTTGTAGTAATACGGCAGTGGCTACTGTATTACCCGGTTCGGGTTTGCTTACGGGCGCTGGTACGGGAACAGCTACTATTACCTATGCAATAGGTACTTGTATCGCAACAACTAATATCTTAGTAAATCAAAGCCCGGCAGCAATTATCGGGGCAACTACACAATGTGTAGGTTTTACAACTACATTAAGTGATGCTGTGGCAGGTGGTACCTGGACGAGCAGTAATACAGCTGTAGCTACTATTGGTGCTGCAACAGGTTTTATGACTGCCATACTTGCAGGAACTTCAATGATGACTTATGATATGGGTAATGGTTGTACCACGACTACTGTGGCTATGGTAAATAACCTTGCATCTCCAATTAGTGGTGCCACAACCCTTTGTTCTTCGGCATCTACTACCCTAACAGATGCTGTAAGTGGTGGTACATGGAGCAGTAGTGATATTACAAAGGCAACGATAAATACAACTACCGGAGTAGTGAGCGGAGTTTCGGCGGGTGCAGTGATAATGACTTATACGGTAGGTGCAGGTTGCTATACCACTACAGGTATGGCCATTATTTCTGGTCCAACCACTATATTAGGGACTACTTCACTTTGTCCTGGTATACCATCTACCTTAAGCAATACAGTGGGAGGTGGAACCTGGAGTAGCACAAATACTGCCGTTGCCACAATAGGTTTAAGTACGGGAGTAGTGAGTGGCTTAACTTTTGGTACATCCATAATTTCTTATGTTTTAGGTACAGGATGTTTTGCTACCACTATGGTAACAGTTGCCCCTCCAACTGGTGGGTCTATTACAGGTTTTGCTTCTGTTTGCCAGGGGCAGTCAACCTTTTATTCATCGACTGTATCAGGTGGTATATGGACAAGTTCAAACACCGCAATAGCTACCATAGGTACCGGTACCGGATATATTACAGGTGTTGCTCCTGGAGTAGTTACAATCAGTTACACTGTCTCTAATGCTTGTGGTATTGCATTTGCCACAAAAACCATTGCAATCAATACTATACCTGCAATGGCATCCATAACAGGAGTAAGCTCAATATGCGTGGGTGGAGTAGTGACATTGACCGATGTAACCCCATCAGGTGTATGGAGTAGTAGTAATTCTGCAATAGCCAGTATAAACTCAGGTGGAGTTGTTACAGGTTTTGCCACTGGTGCTATTACAATCAGCTACTCATTAACAAATACTTTCGGATGCACTACTACAGCTTTCCTGCCTTTTACAGTGGCTTTGCCAATTGCTGCTTCAATAAGCGCATCAGGTCCTACTACATTCTGTACAGGTGGAAACGTTCTATTGACGGCAACTGCGGGTACTGGTCTTAGCTACCAATGGCAAATAGGTGGTGTAAATATATCAGGTGCTACTACAATCGGTTATTTCGTTACAACGTTGAGCGGTAATTATGATGTAGTAGTAAATAGCGGGGTAGGATGTAACAGCACTTCAAGCCCAATAAATGTAACAGTTAATCCTACACACATTATTGTACCTACAGTTTCAATTAGCGCGACACCAGGCAATACTTTGTGTGTGGTTTCTTCACCAGTTACATTTAGTGCATCACCTGTAGGTGGTGGAACCTTACCGGTTTATGATTGGTTTGTAAATGGTAGTTATGTTGCGTCTGGTGTGAATTATACTTACCCAACACCGGCAAACGGTGATATTGTAAAGTGTAGGCTAACCAGTAATGACGTTTGTGCCTTCCCAGATACAGCGGTTAACACAATGCCCATCACTATAAGTCCATTACAATCCCCGTCAGTATCCATTAATGGTGATCCGGGGCATATTGTATGTAAGGGCGGTAACGATATCTTTACAGCTGTTCCTGCCTTCGGTGGTTCAGCACCTATCTATTTATGGACTTTAAATGGAATCAATGTGGCTACAGGGCCTATATATGAAATATATGCACCATTGACAGGTGGAATAGTGAAATGCTTTATGACCAGTAACTATCCTTGCCTGGTAACCAATACTGCGACAAGCAGTCCTTATTCATTCTCAGTTAATAATCCGGTTACCAACGTAGTAACCATGAAAGCTACCCATGTTAGTATACTCAATGGACAAACGGATACTTTTATGGTGACCACAACCCATGGTGGCAGCGCGCCTGCTTTTCAATGGTATATTAACGGTTTAGCTGTTCCTGGTGCAACAGATGCTATGTATATTACCACTGGTCTTCTGAATGGCCAGGTGGTAAATTGTGAGGTTACCAGTAATGAGCCATGTGTTACCAATCCTGTAGTATTTACTGGTGGTATTACAGTAAATGTAGGAGTGAATGGTATTAGCCCAATAAGTTCAAAAGATGGATTAACCCTGGCTCCAAATCCTAATAATGGACAATTCACCATATCAGGTATATTGAAAAATTGGACTTCGGAAAAGACATTAATAACTGTAACCAATTTATTGGGTCAGGTAGTTTATTCATCTTATTTGAAGGTTGATAATGGCGCTATAAATGAAAACGTGATATTGAACCCCAATCTGTCAAATGGTATCTATTTAGTGAATATCACTGGTGTAAGTGATAAAACAGTGTTCCATATTGCAATAGAGCGATAAGATTAGAGCTTTGAAATGTTAAAATTTGGGTGCCTACACAGGTGCCCTTTTTTGTTGAAAGTTGTTTTTTTTGAGTAATGATGTATTTTAGATTGGTTTTGCTTCTGAATAGCCAGATGTGAACTAATGGTGGAATTGTCATTTAAATGTTTGTACTGCTATAGAATTTTTATTTTATCTTTGATGTAACAAAACTTTAGGGATGAAAAAAACGTTGTTTTTTCTAGTTTTTGCTTTAGTTCTTTTATCAAGTAGTCTATTTGCACAGTCCAGAAGCACCGGACATGAGGCGGCTAAAGGAGAGTTCAATTTTACCCAATTGGCCAATTATTACAGGTTGCATCCAGACAGGCCCAGGGAAATGGAAATTGATAATGATGAGGATAATGACCACAGGCCCGACCATCCGGCCTGTACTGATACATCCCTTATTAAAACAATGAGGGTAACAGCATCGAGGGGAACATCCTGGTCGGCTCTTTTACCCGTATCCCCGGCTCCTACCGATTCATTTGATGCGGTTAATGATCCTGGAACTGCAATCCCTCCTGATACGCATGGTGCTGTTGACTCCAATTATTGTATGACCACTGTAAATACCAATGTGAAAATACAAACGCGAGCTGGTGGTGCCGTATCTCAGGTTTCACTGAATGCATTCTGGTCATCAGTGGTGTCAAGTGGTACATTTGACCCAAGGGTACATTACGATCCGTATACCAACAGGTGGTTTGTTGTGACTGTAAGTGGAGCCCAGTCATCTTCCTCATCAATACTTATAGCAGTGTCTAAAACCAGTAACCCTACAGGTGCCTGGTGGACTTACCGTGTTACTGCTGATGGTACAGGAGTAAACTGGTTGGATTTTCCGAATGTGGGTTATAACCAGAAATGGCTAACTATTACAGGCAATTTGTTTGCTAATACCGGTGGAGCTTATAATGGCGCAAAAATATTTGTTTTCAATAAGGCCAATCTTATGTCGGGCGTAGGAGCATCCTTTACAAGTTTCATTCGCACAACTTCATTTACCGTTTGTCCGGCACTAACCTATAATGCTACTCTGGGAAGTATGTTTATGATAGAAAGCTGGGATGGTACAGCAGCCAGTGGTGGCCAGATGGAATTATGGAAAATCACCGGTGCAGTAGGATCTGAAACACTTACTTCAGTGGCGTTCCCCGCATCATCGGGAGTAAGGTGGCAGAATGGTTCCAATGCTATATCTGGTACATCAGGAGCCGACTTTGCTCCGCAATTAGGTACATCAAATCTTATACAAACAAATGATGACCGGGTAGACCAACTCACCTATATTAATGGGCATTTATGGTTTGCACACACTATCTGGTTGCCCTATAGTACTTCGGTTAATGCAACCCGTTCTTCAATACAATGGTGGGAAATAGATACTGCGGGTACACCTATGCAAATAGGAATGATAGACGATGCAACTAATACCAATTTTTATGCATTCCCTACATTGGCGGTGAATTCAAGTGATGATGCCTTGATTGGATTTTCACGTTTTTCTACAGCCATACATCCCAGTGCCACCTATGCATTACGAATGCATACTGATCCTGTAAACCAGATAAGGCCGGATTATATCTACAGGCATGGCCAGAATACTTATTTCAAAAACTTTGGCGGACCGAAAGACAGGTGGGGCGATTATTCTGCCTGTACCATAGATCCTGTAAATATGACTGACTTCTATACGATTCAGGAGGCAAGCGCATCTGCCGTAAATACATGGGATACCTGGTGGGCGCATGTGAAATTATGTTCGCCACCAGCAGCTATTACAGGTACATTCAGTGTATGTGTGGGTTCAACTACAACTTTGATAGACGATACGGTAGGTGGTACATGGTCTTCAACCAATACCGCTATGGCAACAATAGGTTCATCAACAGGGGTGTTGACTGGAGTAGCAGCCGGCACATCACTTATAAGCTATATCATTCCTTACGGTTGTTACGCTACCAAAGTAGTAACTGTAAACCCAGTACCTGTTAGCATTACCGGGCCAACATCACTTTGTACTGGTGGTACTGTTTCATATACTGATGGTACAGCTGGTGGAACGTGGGTGAGTACCAATACAACAGTAGCAACAATAGGTTCTGCTTCAGGTACTCTAAACGGATTAACAGCAGGAACCACAACAGTATCTTATATATTACCTAGCGGCTGCTCCATATCTATGGTGGTTTCGGTGAATACAGCACCGGGGCCTATTGTAGGTTCCCTGAGTCTGTGTTCGGGTACAAGCACCACCTTATCGGATGCCACATTGGGTGGTACCTGGTCTAGTGTGATAACGGGGGTTGCTTCAATAAATTCTACATCTGGCCTGGTAACAGGTTTAGCTGCCGGAACCACAACTATTTCCTATTCATTAGGTGGGACATGTGTTTCTACGGCAATCTTTGCTGTATTTGCAGGTCCATCAGCGATAACAGGTACAACCGGTATTTGCACGGGTAGCAGCACAACCTTAACTTCATTACCGGGTGGCGGTACTTGGTCGAGCAGTAATACTACTGTAGCCTCAATAGGTGCTTCAACCGGATTAGCTACCGGACTATCAGCAGGTACATCAGCTATTAGTTATTTAATATCTACTGGTTGTAGTGTGGGTACAGTTATCACA
>CAIWHI010000155.1 GCA_903912435.1 uncultured Bacteroidota bacterium
GATTAACAAACCACTCAATTACGGGTGCAGAACCCGTATCAGATGCCGAATCTATCCGATAGGTATTGGGTATACCTACACATGATGTATCTGAATGAAGTGATGAAATTTTAAAATAAGGAGTATTTTTTATTACAGACATTGTAATGGCATTACTTGAATTTGGATTAGGCGTAGCACAAAGAGTATCACTTATTAAAATGCATTGAACTATTTCACCATTATTAGGTATATAACTGAATGTGTCTCCTGTACCCATCACACTTCCATTAACGGTCCATTGTAACTGTTTGTTGATACCTCCATTTATCGTGGTTGTAGAAAAATAAACTTTTGTACCATAACACTCGGTAATACTAGGAGTATCAGTAATAGAAATAGATGTAAAGACAGCAGTATTTATGATATACGGTATTGAATAGACACAACCTGCGGGTGAAATATACTTTATGGTGTCAATGCCTGGTGTAACCCCTGTAATTATTCCGGTTACTGCATCTATTGTGGCTATTGAGTTATTATTGCTCTGCCATGTACCACCACTAGGATTAGCTATTAGTGATGTAGTATTGAATGTACAACCCGAATCTCTGCCAGATATTGTTGGAATTGGGTTTACCGTAATTGCCAATGCCGAATAACAACCGTCCGTTAAGGTGTATTTTACTGAATCTGTACCTAATGCAATTCCTGACACAACACCAAATCCAGTTAATGATATTGAGGTACCTATAATACTCCAGCTTCCACCGACGGTGACTTCGCTAAATGTTGTTGTTGTACCAAAACATATTTGGGTAGAGCCTACTATTGGTTCAGGTGATAAGTTTACAGTTATTACTACATCAGAGCTACAACCTGTGGCTGAATTGGTAAATGTAACTTGAGTTGTACCCACATTACTCGCAAATACAATACCTAAAGACGCATCAATAGTAGCTACAGTAAGGTTACTGCTGTTCCATAGTCCGGTTACACCAGATGAACTTAATGTAATAGTACTACCTTGACACAATACTTCTGAACCTGAAATTACAGGTAAAGGATTAATGGTGACAATTTTCAAACTTTTACATCCTGCGGTTAGGGAATATATTACTGTGTCTACACCTACATTTACTCCTGTAATCAAACAGGAACCGGATAGAGATAATGAATTACCCGTATGAGTCCATGTACCCCCAGGTATAATATCAGACAATGATTCTGAACTACCTAAGCACAGCAAGTTAGAACCAGAAATATTTGCCACTGATGTGTTTACGGTTACTACAACTGATGCATTGCAACCTGAAATAGGGTCAGAATAAATAATTACAGCAATACCACCACTTATTCCTGTTACTATTCCTGTGGTTGCACCTACTTTAGCAACAGTAGTATCAACACTACTCCAAGTCCCGCCGGCTATAGATGAACCTAATACTGTAGTTCCACCTAAACAAACTGAATCTATGCCTGTAAAATTAGGATTATACGATACCACATTTATGGTAAATGACATTACGTTTTCACCATTTACAGGACAATTATCATCTTGCATTTTCACATAAAATGTATATGAACCAGGCGAAACTCCAACAGTACTGTAAGAAAAATTTACTACAGGTGAATTCGTATTGTCTCCAATAATACTCATACTTGCCCAACTTGGTAAACCAAATACTGTTACTGCAATTCTATTATTCGTATCCGGCTCATGAGGACGGATGGAAAAAGAACTGAAAGCTGTATTTTGACAAACAGTAAAATGTGTACTATCTGTTCCTATAGTACCGCCAACGGCATTGCTTATTGATGCAGAGGGGGGTGTTATTGAACATGCTTTAACCACAAAATTCATTTCTCTTTGGCTTGAACCTACAAAAACACCACCTCTATATTCACTTATATTGTAAACAACCATTGACCGTTGTGTAATACTAGGATTGAAATTTATTTGCCCATTATATTCATTAAAAGAAAATGTTCCTGGATTCACTGCTAAAGGATTAGAACCGGAATATCCACTCAAATAGGTAACTGTTGGAAATGGACCGGAACCGGATGGCCAAGTACCATTACCATTAATACCCGGAATTAAAGAAAATATTAAACTATCACCATCTGGGTCTATTGCCACCGGATTATATGAATCAGGGTTATCTTGGCAAAAATATAAAACAGGCTCCAAAGTCAAATTTGGACTTGAATTTAAATATCCAAAATTATCTAATGAATCCTCCAATTGGGTATATGTAACATAAGGAGAAGAGTTAATATTTGTAATGCCATTGGAACGCCCAGCAATTCCATTTTCTAGGTTTCCGCTAAATATAAATCTCCAATTATGAGAACCATAGGGAAGCGTATAGTTATTTGTATATACGAATTTTTTAACACCTGGATTTGGACTTGACGTGTTATAGCATGTAGTATTACTAGTATCAGCCAGACACATAATATATCGTGCAATATCAATGCCAGATTGTGACGGATCAATAATTAATGGAAAGCTATCTACATAGGTACTACCATCATATATACAAATTTGTGGTGATGATGAATAAAGGTTGCTAAATGCAGTTGGGTTATTAGTTCCACAGTCACCATAGGCTACGCAAATAACTTTATATGTATTACC
>CAIWHI010000156.1 GCA_903912435.1 uncultured Bacteroidota bacterium
ACCACACAAGGCAAATTCAGGGAAGACCTTTATTACCGTTTAAGCACGGTGCCAATACGTGTGCCAGCCTTGCGCGACAGGAAAGAAGATGTGCCCCTGTTGTTTAGGAAATTTGCAGCAGATTTTTCTGAAAAATACAAAACACAGTCTGTGTTTCTGGATGCTGCTGCACAGCAGTTATTAGTAAATTATTACTGGCAGGGTAATGTGAGGGAATTGAAAAATATTGCCGAGCAAATTTCAGTACTCTCAATAGATAAATCTATAACCGCTGATACCTTACAGAAATTCCTGCCACAGCGCAATTCACGTAGTCTGGCTATAATACCCCAGAGTGGCAACCAGAATGTTGCCCCTGTTTCGCACAGCGATTTTAATACCGAGCGTGATATTCTTTACAAGTTGTTCTTTGACCTTAAAAAGGACATGAACGACCTGAAGCTAATGATATATGATGTGGCGCAGCACCAGGGTTATACCCCTGCCGAACCTAGCCAGAACAATATAGTGCCGGTCTACAATGATAATGAACCATCAATAACACATACCAATATTACACACAACAATAATAACACATTTAATGTAGGCACTCCTATTCTTCTTGAACCCAAAGACCATCATGATGATGTGGAAGAAACCCTACTTTTGGCCGACAGGGAAAAAGAGTTTATTACCAAAGCCCTCAAAAAGCATAAGAGCCGCAGGCGCGATGCTGCTACCGAATTGGGCATATCAGAACGTACCCTATACCGTAAAATTAAGGAATACGATATTGAAGAATGAAATGAATAGCTATCCTTTTGAAATATGGCGAGTCTATGCTCATGAAAAGGACAATTACTTTATAGATTAAACTTTTAATACCTTGAAGATGTAGGTGTTTATGAGAAGACAAAACAATTAGGGAAACACTACACATAATATTGACGATATAACACTAAATATCATATTCTCACTTCCTACCGAAAGCCACCAGCTTGTAATTTAAGCCCCCCTTTTCCATATACATACAGGTACCATCAGCGTCCTGTTCCAGGCATTTTACACCATAGATAAAGAGGGTATCTCCAATAAACTCAAAGCAACTGATGGTTCTAGGGTCTTTCTGAGTACCCAGGAAAACTATATCTACGCTACCATATCCTGGCCCTATATAATCATTTTGCACACTATAGTATTGCAGGCTGTCGAGCCCGGTCACTTTACCATCTGGGGTAAACCGCACCATCTTATCATTCCATTTATATTGCCCTGCAAACAACATTTTTTCAGCCAAACCAACACCATCTGGTACTTTTATTAAGGTATCCCTACCTACTTTTAGTGTTTCGCCACCAGTCAGCATCACCACCTCGGTAGAATCTGACTCCTGACCTACAATATAGTAGAATGGACCATGTTTTACTATAGTATACTGCCCTCCCCCCTCATGGTAAACATAGGAATTAGCCAGTCTATTTATCGATTTTGGGAAGTACACAAAATACTCAGTGCCTTGCGACCGGGATGGTGATTTAGTATACAGTAATGTGTCTATGTGCCTTTTAATGACCCAGGTACCCTTGAAAGGCAAGAGGGTGTCGGTAAGGATTGTGCTGGATGCATTTTTTATATTACCATTTCCATTATTACACGATGCAATAACAAGGGTGAGTAATAGAAGAGAAAGGATACGCATTGCTGAGAGGATATAGGCAAAATTAGGGTTTGTTGATGTGCTATGGATTTCGCCAATGTTGGTGTTTTCACCAATAATCCATTCGTTTAGCAAATTTGAATATCACGTGCCGAAATATCGTTTCTGGCTAACCTCGATGGTTGTTGGTGAAAACACCAACAACGGCAAAGATTCTTTAATAATGGTTTCCATTAACCCAATTTGGGCTAAAGCCAGTCTTTTTTATTATCGCCTTACCCCGCCCTAAAGGACGGGGCT
>CAIWHI010000157.1 GCA_903912435.1 uncultured Bacteroidota bacterium
GCTAATTTTAGCAGATGAGCCCACAGGAAACCTTGACCCTGATACCACAGATGAGATAATGCAGTTGTTATTCAATATTTGCCGTGACTACCAAACTGCATTCATCATGGCTACCCACGATTACACAATTATCCAAAAATACCCAGCCAGGGTTGTGCGTATAGAACATGGTATGGTAAAGGAGATTAGTGCGGCGGGGGTGTAAGGAGTTGGTAAAACCAATATTATATATTCATAATAAAGAAGAGCAGAATTAGTATTGATATCTAAATCTGCTCTTCTTTAGTTTTTATATCTACTCAACCACAGATACTTTCTTCGTAACCCGCTGATGGCTATTAATACCCTCCAATTTTAATAAGTATAATCCGGGAGCGACATTCAGTTCAATTATTGTCTTCTGGTTTAGGGCAGGATAAGTTTTTACCAATCGGCCTTCAATATCAGTAATGCTTATATTCCACTGCTCGCCAGTGTTAGGGATATCCAATGTCATTTTTCCCTGTGATGGGTTAGGGTAAATCCGTATTTTATCTGCTATTGGGAATTCTGGTACTTTATTTACAAACGTGGCCTCAGCAAGTATGTTGGTGGTTGTGTTGGTTACTACACCGGGATTATAATCGAAGAAAATATTGGCTGTTGCATGTATGGTATCACCTAGGGGTACAGTGTTTTTTACATTCATGGAATAGCTAAACCAACCATGACTACCCAACGGATTTGAAGCACTGTCGGGTAGGTTGATATTTTTTAAACTGAAATATAAACGGTTGCCTGCCATCCACGACACTGTGTGGGAGGGGGCAGATGTATTCAGGAATTTAAATGTAGATGGGTCGAGTTTACTATCAAGGGTGTCAATTACCACTATGTTTTTAGCCCTGTAATTGCCTGTATTCTGGAAATTAACCGTAAATACCATTGTATTGTTCCTATGGAAAAATTTGGGCTGGTTCACTGATACATAGTTAGGGTCGTAGGCTGAAACAACCACCCTTTGGTAGATTGAAGAATCGTTGGTAACTACCACATTATCAGGGAAGGGTGATGTAGCTGTGAATGTCACAGTATCGCCCAAAACCAATGAGGTACTCACAGTTGCTACAATATTTATGTACATAATGCTATCAGACAGCAGATTAAGGTGATAGGTAAGGACATGCCCTGAAACTGAGGTAGGTGCAGGTGTTGATGAAACAAAATTGACGTTTGCATCCAGGGTTATATCCATAGTGGTATCTACCGATACGCTTCCATTATTATATGCCAATGCCATTAGTCCAGTGGTATCGCCAGGTACAATACATGCACTGGCAACCCATAAAATCAGGTCTTGAATGCCCGGAACCAGGGTGTCCGCAAAATTATTATTGGGGAAAGTGGTTGAAGTGGATATAGGCAGGGTATAACCACCACACTCATTACGTTCGAAACGGTAGGTAGGGTGGCTTACTGTATATGTTCCATAAGGTACATTGCAGGCGTAGCTTCCTGTATCTCCGGCAAATCCATAATAATCAACCCCTAAAGTAGTTTCATGTAGTTTTATTACTGAACCTCCCAAAGTCAAATCGCCTGAATTGTCAATGCAATCATGGTTATTGTCCTGGTATACATTGCCTGTCACTACTGATGGATATGTATTAAACAGACTATCAAAATTTAATGCCACCATATGCCAATCAGGCATATAAACCGGATTGCCACCCATAGCTGTGCAAAATGCCCCACCCATTTGATTCGGAATAAGGATTTCAGATGCATTTTCAATGAAAGGATAGGGAACAGAATACAAGTAGTTGAGGTGGATATCATAAAATGAGAAGCCTGGGGTATAGGAAGAAGTAAATAAAAGTTTACCTGTTGATAATTCTATACCCTGGTTTACCGCAGCAGTATCGGTTGCGAAATGCATTGAATCGGTAATGTTTCCATTGTAATCCAGCTTTAAAAGTTTATTTACATGCGAAACAGAATCATAGACCATAATAGGTACCACCATACCGCTGTCATGGGTTGGGATAATTATCATAGTTGAATTAGGATAAGAACTGCCAATAAGCGAATTGATATTAATATTCCATTGTGTGCTGCCGTCGCTACGAAGTTTGAGTACTGACTCATTTTGCATCCATGTGCCAAAATAGCTCCCATAAGTGGTTCTTCCGGTATCAGAGATTTTTAGAATGGCCAGTCCGCCATCTTGCGTTGGTACAATATTGTCAATCCACAAAGCATCAGGCCAGGAATAGCCCATACCAGTGGATATATTAATGCCATAAGTGAAGTCTCTTGCCCATAATACATTGTAATTCTGGTCTAACTTCTGTACATAGGTACGGGTAAGGTTACTATCATAGCCAATTCCCAAGCCACCAGAAGTGTCAATCAGGAAGAAGGAATCAGTGCCATAGATTAGATAGAAATTATTGCTTGAAGAGGCAATTAATTTTATATCCTGCCGGTCTAGTTTGGTAGTGTCAATAATTATATGTGAGGAAATAAAATTTCCGGAAGAATCAAATTGTTTTAACTCATAGCAGGGTGGTGTAGCCCCGAAATTATAAGCCGCCATTACATAATGTCCATTACCACTTAAGCGGATAACTGATTGGGTTACCCCCATAAAGTTCACTGTATCACTACCTCCCAAAAGAAGTACCCCACGGGCACCAAGAAGGGATGATAGCAAAAAGGTGGTATCCATTGGGTTTCTCTTAGTCCAAACTGTATCCCCATAATTGTTTATTTTAACTGCATATTGATAGGTATAAGCCATTAAAGAAGTGCCGGCACTTCCCCATAAAGAGCTGGTGAATAATGCACCATGACCATCGGTGAAGGTGGCTGAAACCGGATTGTTTTCCCATACGGTATCATATGGGTCAGGATAGTCCTTTAACCAGGTTTGGGCGTGTGATGAGAACACGCATAAAGTAAATAGCAGAACGATAGAAGATTTGAGAGGGTACATTTGAATTAGGTTTTAACAAATTTAACAAGCGCTAGCCATATTTCAAAATGTTTTATTAAATAAATATCGGGAAACTAAAAGTTGGTAAATTTAGGCTAGCCCTTTGGTAAGACTATAAGGCAGACTGTGTATTAATCTTATTCTATTTTTAAAAAGTGTTCAATTTTTTCAATATAAACCGACCCTGGGTAATCTTTTGCCATAACAGTAAACCCTTGCATATGGTCGCCATCAAAGTCAATTAATGTAATTTGTGGTTTGGTGGTTTTCAGTTTCTTAACAGCGGCTACGGTAGTAACCTCGTCCTTTTTACCAGAAAAGATGAGTATTGGTTGTTTGAGATCTTTCAATGTTTTCTCATAAGTATCATATCCTTTAGGTAGGATGATATCTTTTTCCTTTTTTGCATAATAAGATTTTATCTTGGCAGGACTGGTAACATAACCTTCGCCAATTATGAAATCAGGTTGGCAATATTTTGTAGCAAGGGTGGCAATTATGGTACCCATTGAAAAGGATATGATTCCAGTTTTATTAGCTGGGTATTTTGTTTTGGCGAATTTAATCACAGTACTAAGGTCTGTGGTGAACTCATTGTAATAGAGCATCTTAGTATCAATAGCGAAACTATCACTTTCACCAAATCCACGGTAGTCGAACATAACTACAGTAAACCCTGACTGGGCCAGAATGGTAGCATGCATCAGCCACCACGACATATTTCCTGCATCAGCATATGCAAATACCAATGTGGTATGATTGTCGGTTTCTTTTGCTGGTAAAAACGTCCATGACTTAAGATTTACCTTGTCAGGTGTAAGAAGGTCATTCTTTTCGTAAGGCAGTTTTAGTGTATCTGGGATAGCCTCGTATTTTTTTGAGGGCTTAAGGGCAAATGTTTGCACCGATACAAATAGGAGTGAAAATATTAGGAGTGTTTTATACATAAAAGGTATTTTCCTCAAATGTATAGGACTTGTCTAATATTTTATATTTAATCAGGTTAAATAAGGTTAATGGGCAAAACAGGTTATTATCCCTTCCTATCAATCACCATCTTTACCAAATGTTTACCCAGGCTAGTGAGCCATAAAAAGGGGAGAAGGAAAATAAAAAGGGGGTTGAGGCTTACCAAACGGCTATAGGCTTTGAGTTCGCCCTTACGCATTTTCCACTTGTTTTCGCTTATGCCACCCTTGCTGGTAAATTGCCTGAATATCTGGGTGAGAGGAATAGTTATGAAATATATTTTATGCTTGTAACCAATCCTAAGCCATAGGTCGAAATCCTCAGTATACCGCATTGTAGATTCAAAACGGTATTCGGGTTTGTTGGCAATAATGGCGCAGGAAGTTGCAATAATATTTCCTGGTAATAGTTTTATGAAGGGTAATTTGTAGAGTACTATATCTTCAGGCAGGCGTTTGTTGACAATCTGTTCCTGTGTAAAGGGATGATAAAACAGATTAATGCCGGGTTTGGCTGAAATGATGGTATTCAGCAACATCAACTTATCAGGATGCCAGATATCATCTGCATCAAGGAAGGCAATGTAATCACCGCTTGCCTGGTCCATGCCTGTATTCCGGGCAACCGAGCTACCTACATTAAATAATTTGGAAAGGTATTTTATTCGGCTTTCATACTTAGTCTCTAATATTTCACGAGTAGAATCTTTGCTTGCATCATCAACAACTATAATCTCAAAGGCAGGGTAGGTTTGCACTAATACCGATTCTAATGCCCGTTCTATCGTTTTTTCGGCATTATAGGCAGGTATGATTACGCTAAACTTTAAGTCCCTGTTTTTAGATGGCGTTTGTTGGCTAGTGTTCATTTTACCTACTGTTGGTATTATATTTATTTGGGGTCAAAGATAGTGGGCTTGGTGCTTAATTTTATTATGTAGGCTGGGTTAAATAACTAGGATGCAAATAATTGGGCATAGATAGCCACCAGTTTCTTTTCCTCTTCCTGCCAGCAATATTTCTCCCTGGCCAATAGGCAATTTTGTTGCAGCCTGGTATATAATTGCTCATCATTAAGCATCAGATTTAATTCCTTGGCAATACTTTCAGGAGTAGGTGAATCAATTAGTTGAGCTACTTCAAATTGTTGATTAATAACCTCATATTCAGGGTAATTTATGCATAATTGAGGTACTCCATAATGCATATAATCGAAGAACCGGTTGGCTAAGGAAAGTCGGTTACTCAAGCTGGTATCTTCAAAGAGGGTAATACCAATAGTTGCCTCCCGAGTATATTGGGTCAACTGTTCGGGTGGTACATACCCTTTGTAAATAACCTTTTTAGTAACATTATACTTCGAAGCTAAATCCTGTGCTTCTTTGTAGAAATTCCCTTCACCACAAACCACCAATTTGCAGTCCACAAATTGCATGGCGGGTATCAACTGTTCAAAGCACCTGCCTACATTTACCCATCCCTGGTATAGGATGTACTTTTCAGGCTTCTCGGGTATTATTAATGGTTTTAGAATGGTGGCATTTCTTACCACGCCATAGCTAACCCCATATCTTTTCCTGAATTCATCGGCATAGCAATCGCCAATGGTATAGCCGGTTGGGAAATTAGGAACGGTATGATTTCCTATCCACGTCCACATTTTGTGCACCGCCGGGCGGGAAATGACCTCTTTTAGGTCGGTGAAAATTTCATGTGCATCATATACCTTTTTTCTACCGGTTATCTTTGATGCATAGTAAACTGGTAGTATAGTATCAAGGTCAATAGCACAAAGCACATCAGCCCTGCGGAATAGCAGGAAGAAAAACAGGAATAGCCAATATTGGAAATACATTATTTTACCCTCCTCGGCAATAATAGGTAACCGCACTTGTTTGAAAGGTCTTGCAACTAATAGCTTGCTTTTTTTCCGTTTGAACCCTACTAATGTAACATCATAACCTGCATTTACCAGGGATGTGCATATCCTTATCATGCGCTGGTCATAATTAAGGTCGTTTGTAACCGTGCAGATTATCTTTTTTGAAGCCATTCGGGGGCTGTAAAGATAATCTTAAACGCTGAATTGTAATCTGCGGGTATTAAACGAGCTGATACAAAAAGTAAAGCCAGACATTAATTTTGTCCGGCTTTAAGAATCTGATTTTGTAGATGAAGACTAATAAAGAAATGCCAAATTGGGATTTTAAATTGATTGCGGTAAAACCACTTTGCCCAAAACTTTTTTAATATCTCTTATTTTTTTCGAATTGGGGTCTCTTTTGGCATTGTTTAAAGTAGCATCAACCTTAATATTTAAATCAGGTAGTAATTTATTTAGGTGTTCTAGTTTGCTATTCATAGTTCAAAATTAAATCTTTTTATCCTCAATTAATACTGAACAAAAAATGCAAATCATAGATTTTTTTGTCCGTTTGATATACTTTAATCCCCATCACCTACACTTTCCTCATGCCATGGGAAGCTCTCGCCATTTTTTGCATTTTCCCAATAGAACTTACCCCTTGGGTTATTATAATTGCCAATTTCATTCATCGTTTCGGCATCATAGAGGCGGCCATTAATCATTGTATATCGTATGCTTTCTGTATTTTGGATATTGTCTAGTGGGTTTTTATCCATAATAATCAGGTCGGCGAGTTTACCTGGTTGTAATGAACCTATCCATTTATCCAGGCCGAGAGCAGTTGCAGGATTAATTGTGGCGGTTTTAAGAGCCTCAAGGTTGGTCATACCACCTTGTGCCATCATCCAGGTTTCCCAATGAGCACCAATACCCTGTATCTGGCCATGTGCACCCATATTGATGGTAACACCCGCATCGGTGAGTTTTTTCAGGCTTTTAGATACCAGTATGTGGCCATTCTCATATTCTTCTTCAGGAGCCATGGTACGGTGGCGGCTACGGCTATCTATTACTGCACGGGGCGTAAACCTAAGCAGACGTTCTTTTTCCCAAACATTGGAATGCTGGTACCAATAGTTTTCACCGTTCAGTGCACCGTAGGTTACAA
>CAIWHI010000158.1 GCA_903912435.1 uncultured Bacteroidota bacterium
TCAAATCCCTTTTCAGAAATATTAGTTTTACAACCAATATTATTGATTAAACTTTTAATGAGCCTCGATGAGGAATCCTCCAGATTATCTGAACCACTGCAATTTATTATTGCAGCAAATCTCATCGGATATTCTTTTGTTTCCCCTGTATTTGTATCCCGATATTTCATTATCCCTGCATTATTTGTAGGTGTGGCACTTAAATAGGCTCCTTTAACTATGGTTACCAGCCCATTTGCGACAAGCATATCAGCATTATTTTTATATTCAGCACCCGATCTTCTGAATATCTTACTTAATTTCATGCCATATTTACCGGTAAATATCCTTTTAGCTTCCTCACCCAATACGTCCAAAAGCTCATTTACATTATTAATAATAGTTGCTATATAGGCTACATTTGCCCCATCTTTTACAGCTAGTTTCAAATCTTTGGTTGTGGCATCCATCAATTCCTCCAAATTGTAATTGCCTGTACTACGCAATTTTACAATATTGGGCATTTGGTGGTTGTCAATTACCTTATCTGAAATTAACATAGGTAATTCCCCACCTGGTGATACCACTACTATATTATTCATTAATGACTTAAGGCTAATAGTGCCAGATATAAGATAAAGTAACTCAATTGCACACGCATTTGAGCCTATTACCAAAACATTTCTTTCTCCTATATTTTCCGTATTGTTAAGTACCTGTGCCAGCCCACTAAAATTATCATTGATTGACGGGTGATAAATATCATTTATATACAAAGGACCATCATCATAGTTATCCACCTGTTGTTTTACTGGTGCCGACCCTGTTGCAATAACAAGTTGAGAAGTAATTATTGTTGTGTTTATTAAATCCTTCCCATCTAAATTAATGTGATAATAGCCATCTGTCTCTTTTTCAACTTTTGTTGCCTCAGCATGTATCAGGTTCAACTCTAATTTCCCATGCTGTTTTGCCTCATCAATTAATGCAGTTAATTTTTCAACTACATAAAACCCGAATAAGAAACGTGGAATAAATACCTGTTCCCACTTTTCCTGCTCAATATTTGGAACATTATTTTCGAGCCATTGTGCAGCTATTTCTCCACCATTAGCCCTGTAATAGGTGGTCCAACTGATCATATTATCTTTTAGCCACTTGTAGAACGCAGGCCTTTCAGGATCATAAATAAAATCACTTACATTAGTAATGGTAAGGGTATTGGGAGCTGAACGCTTACCATAGGGCACACCTACCCAAAATTCCTCATCTTTCTCTACAACAGTAATCTTTAGTGGAATCTGGTATAGCTTATTGTTAAGCAATTTCTCACATATTTGCATCAATGTTATTGAAGCAGATATCCCACTTCCAATAAAGGTAATGTCCCTAATATTCATCTAACTGCTAATTAAATTTATTTATTGCATCTATCACTTCAAATATTTCATTTTCTGAATGGCAAAAGGAACATGGGATACTTAATGTAGTATTATGAATCTCCTCAGCTATTGGCAAAACTGCGTCAGGAAAAAATGGGATGAGTGCTTTTTGTTGATGTGGCGGCACCGGATAAT
Organism: uncultured Bacteroidota bacterium; assembly: GCA_903912435.1. Taxonomy (GTDB): domain Bacteria; phylum Bacteroidota; class Bacteroidia; order Chitinophagales; family Chitinophagaceae; genus Nemorincola. The sequence continues at coordinate 1,557 of CAIWHI010000158.1, forward strand.
GTATAACCGTGCCAATTTCTTTACTTGCCAGGTATTGTTGCAATGTATCCCTGTTTTGGCAGCGGATATTAAAAATATGATACACATCGTAATAGGCACTATTACGGGCAGGTAAAATATAATTATTGGTTAGGTTATTAAAATATAGATCAGCAAGCCTATTCCTATGGGCATTCATCTCATTCAATTTCCTAAGTTTCACTCTTAGAAATGCAGCCTGCATTTCGTCCAGCCTATTATTATACCCTACAATATCATTATAATACTTGCGGTCTGAACCATAATTTCTTAATTGACGTAAGGTATGGGCATGTTCGTCATCATTACAAATAATACCACCTGCGTCACCCAATGCCCCAAGATTTTTGGTGGGATAAAAACTAAAAGCGCCAAACTCACCAAAAGTGCCAATTAGTTTATTCTTATAGGTAGCTCCATGTGCCTGGGCACAGTCTTCTATAAGAAATAGCCCATAATCATTTTTAATCTTTAGTATTTCATCCATAGAGCAGGCTTTGCCGTATAGGTGCACCACAAGTATTACCCTGGTTTTAACTGTAATGGCCTGTTCTATTTTTAACGGATCAATATTATAGGTTTTTATATCAGGTTCTACCAAAACCGGCTTTAGGTTGCAGGCAACTACTGCAAGGATAGTAGCTATATAAGTGTTGGAAGGTACTATTACTTCACTTCCCTCAGGTAGCCGCAAGGCTTTAAGAGCTAAAATAATTGCATCCAATCCATTAGATACACCAATGCAATGATTTACTGAATGATAAGCTGCAAACTCCTTTTCGAATTGTTCCAGTTGGTCTCCTAAAATATAATGCCCTTTATCTAAAACAGCATTAAATTGCTTTTGGTATTCTTCTCTAAATGGCCTGTTGAGGCGTTCAAGATGCTCGTATGGTATCATTCTCCAATTTTAGGTTCATCCAAATAGTAATCAGAATGGTCATAATTAGTGGATGACACCCCCATTAAGATTGCGCCCATACTAAAATTATATATCATATGCCAGTCATAAGGTTCCACAATAAGACATTGGGTATGGTCATTGAGGTAAAACTCTTCCCTGGTTTTACCATTGTTGATTACAACAGTAAAACTGCCGTTTACACAAAATATAGCCTCTGTAGTTAGGCGGTGGGAATGCCCCCCTCTTTCTGCTGATTCGGTAATGCTACAGATATAATACAATCGTTTTATATCAAAAGGTAATACCCTATCCACCGGTGTTAATCGTCCCCGGCCATCAGAGAACGATTTTAATTTAATCATATAAGCCATGAGTACTATTTAAAATTCACACTATCTAATAAATCCAATATTTCAGGGTTTGATTTCATATCAAACTTACGGCCAAATAGGCCACCCGAAGCCATAATACTATCGTAATCGCCTTTATCAAGTACCTTTGGCCTTGCCGAACCAGTAGGCCAAATCATATATCTCAAGTTATTATTTACAATTCTATCCTTGTAGGGCGAGTCTAACAATATGGATTGGTAAATAAATTCATCCGGCCCCCACGTAAACCTCAAAAATTTCTGTAGCCTGGGGTTAGAATCAATATAATTCAATACATATACAGCCGCTTCCATACTTAATGTCCAAAATGTTTCCCTACCGGCAAGGTTAAGGGGCATTGGGAATTTTCGTTTTGGGGTAATAAAATTAACTAAAGTTTCGAGCCTATGTCTTCCTTTAAATTTAAAGTCTGTAAAATGGTATTTCTCTACTCTCGCCTTTGCTTCTTCCCACTCGGTTTCGAAATAATTATAGAGCATGAATTCCTTACCAATATTTTTGCCTAAAAACTCTGAAATATAGGCCGCAGATTTTATTGGGTAATCCTGCCCACTAATTAGATTTAAGAAATCGTATTTTCTCCCGGATGCTGCAATTTCCCTTACACAACTTAATGAGGCTTCGGCTGTAGTAAAACCTGCCCATTTAATGTCTATCCTATTTTTTATAAAATAAACATTAGGAATGTTGAATAAGTCCTTATGAGTTTCAATATCTACTTTTTTGTCAAGGTGTATATAGAAGTCAAAATCCCCATTATTCATACCACTAATTAACCTCATTGTTTGTTGAGGAGAAGTATAAGTAATGATAAGTATAGCAAATTTCATTTATGGGTGGATTTGTGCTGCTAAAATTATTTAAAAAAGGGTAGAAACAAAACTATTTAACCATTTTCTGATGATTTAATGACTAAGTAACGATGATTAAATAAAGTACACCATTTGTCTTGCTGTTTACCTTTGCTGCTGCCTTACAAAAGTGCTTAAATAGATCGCTATTCGCGTCCAGACGACTGTCGGGATTGTGCGTTACATAAAAGAAAAATACCGAAAGCCATATGATATACTTTATTTAATCAACATTCCTAACGGATCTTGTATCAAGGAAATCGAGTATTGCACTATCAATATTAGCATCAAATTTCCTTGCATAAAATTTACCTGATGATATTAAATCCTCGGCATGCGCCATAGTTAATGTTATTGGCTTACAACCAGGGTCTAACAATACATACCTGCGGAAATCATTAACAATTGTACCAGCCAACGGCGAATTGCATAATATTGTTTGAAAAAATACCTCATCTACACACCATGTCATCTTAAAATACCGCCTGAAATCGGATTTTTTCTCAATAAAATCAATAACATAGCTAGCACACTCAGGGGTAATTGTTAGCCATTGAGCACGCCCATAAGCAACGTAATTTTCGGGTAATTTACGGGCAGGTAATATTTTTGAAAGCAATTTAGCAACATGATACCTACCCTTAAAATTATAATCAGCCAGGGAATAATGCTGCATCCTTACCTGCCCATCAGGCCAGTCGTTGAATATTTTATCATACCACATGAAGGTCTTACCTGTATTGGCAAAAAAGTAATCTTCTATCTCGCTGGCAGATTTCAAAGGGTAATCATTTCCACTCAATAAATTTATATGGCTGAAGTTGATGCCGGTGGCTAAAATCTCTTTCATACCAATAAGTGTAGCTTCAATGATGCTATAATTGCCCCATCCTACATATATTCTGTTTTTGATAAATTGAACATTTGGAAGTTTGCATATATTTTCAAACTCCTTCATATCCGCTTTTAGATCGAGATATATAAATATGTATGCTTTTGGAGAATAAAGCCTTTTAACCATTCGCTCTAATTGCAATGGGTTATTGTGCGCCAAAATAAGATGGGCTAGTTTCATATTGAATGTATATACTCCTAAACAAAATAAAAAAAAGTATGGGAGTAAACTCCCGGTACTAAGGAACGATTTAAAACTAAATTTATCAGACAATTCCTATTAACAGTCCATCAGGTTTTACAATACTCATAACTACTCCAAAATCTAATTGATTATAAAGTAACGTCTTTTATGGTTAAACATACTTTTTCCACATCAACCATTGTAAGCTCATAATACATTGGGAGCCTTAACAGGCAATCAGTATACTTGTCAGTTTCAGGTAAATCTGCTCCCTGGTATTTATTTTCATAAAATTCGCTTTTATGCAGGCTCAGGTAGTGGTAAACGGCTAAAATACCATTTGTCTTTATATGTGCTATCAACGCCGTACGGTCTTCAATACTATGGCAAACAATATAAAACATATGCGCATTATTAGTTGCATATGGAGGAATAACCGGTAAGGAGAACCTATCCTTAAGCGGTGCCAAAAGTTCCATATATTTTTCCCATAGTGCTATACGCTTCTTTTGTATATCATCAATATTCTCCAACTGGGCATATAGGAATGCGGCTATAATATCGGAGGGCAAAAAAGAACTTCCAATATCTACCCAGCCATACTTATCCAGTTCTCCCCTAAAGAACTTGCTTCTGTTGGTTCCTTTCTCTCTTATTATTTCTGCTCGCTCAATAAATTTATCATCATTAACCACCAACATGCCACCCTCACCCGACATTATATTTTTGGTTTCGTGGAAAGAAAAAGCAGCTAAATGACCAATAGAACCTAATGATCTTTTAACTCCATCCCTACCGGTATAATAGCTTTCTACTGCCTGAGCA
>CAIWHI010000159.1 GCA_903912435.1 uncultured Bacteroidota bacterium
GCTTTTGCATCCTCTACACTATCTCCATAAGAAGATAATTCTAATGCAGGGCAATAAGCAACAAAATAATCTCCCTGCTTGAATACAAGTAGACTTACTTGCATTTCTACAATATTATTTCCATTAGTTTTTACCCTGTTATCCATACATGCAAATATAAAGCATAAACATAATTAATTTCAATAGACCTAATTCCTCAAGGGCTTCCCGGTAGTTAATATACTCTGCAATCGTTCCAGGGTTTTTCGTTGTCCGCAAAGGCTTAAGAAGGCTTCGCGCTCCAGGTCAAGGAGGTATTGCTCGGTAACTAGTGTAGGTTGGGATAGGTCGCCACCACACATTACCCATGCTAGTTTTTCGGCAATTAGTTTATCATAATCGCTTATGTACTGCCCACGCCACATGCCATGGATCCCAGAAAGTAATCCACCGAGGCCTCCACGTCCCTGCACCTTAATATCGGTGCGTGGGGCAGGCTGGGTATAGCCATGTTCCCAAAGGTTCAGGATTTTACGCTTGGCCTCACCAATCCTGCGGTCTGGGTTAATGGATATACCATCAAATCCCGGCCTTAAAATAGAATTTTCGAACGCCTCATGGGCAGAGGTAGATACCTTGGCAGTGCCTACATTTATAAATAACTGCTGTAAATAATTGGTTTCAATATCTTCTTTTATGTTCCTGTCGCTGGCACGCAGGGTCATTTCTTTGGTCCCACCACCACCGGGTATCAGGCCCACACCTACTTCCACCAGGCCAATATAACTCTCGGCAGCAGCTTGCACAGCATCGGCATGGAGGCACATTTCGCAACCACCACCTAGCGTTAGCCCATGTGGTGCTACAACAACGGGTATGCCACTATAGCGCAACCTCATTGTGGTATTCTGGAATGCCCTCACAGCCATATCAAGTTCGTCATATTCCTGCTCTGCGGCAAACATAAATATGAGGCCCACATTGGCACCTGCACTAAAGTTTGGTCCATTATTGGCTATAACCAGTCCTTTATATTTTTCTTCGGCTATTGCTACTGACTTATTTACACCTTCCAAAACCTCACCACCTATACTGTTCATTTTGGTATTCCAGCGAAGGGCTACCACATCATCACCAATGTCGTAAAGTTTGCAGGCACTGTTTTTCCAAACTACTTTTTCGTCAAGATGCTCCAGGATGATAAATGAGCCCATTCCTGGAATAGGCTGGTAGGCACCGGTTCTGATATCGTAGTATTTTCTTACGCCTTTTTCTGTTTTGTAAAATGTGGTGCAACCTTTTGAAAGCATTTCAGCAACCCAAGGTGCTATCTCATAACCTGCGGCCTTCATGCGGTCGGCAGTTTTTTTAACTCCCAGAGCATCCCAGCTTTCGAAGGCCCCTATTTCCCAACCAAACCCTGCTTTAAGGCCATCGTCTATTTTATATAATTCATCAGCAATTTCTGGTATACGGTGCGATACATAAGCAAATAGCAGGTGATGGAACATTTTATAAAAATCACCTGCCTTGTCTGTGCCAAAATAAAGTGTTTTCAATCTTTCGGGTAGGCCATCTATAGGTTTCGCGGCATCAAGTGTAGCAAATTTGCTCTTCACCTTGGGGCCATACTCCATAGTTTCCAAATTGAGGGTGAGGATTTCTGACTTTCCTTTTTCTCCTTTTACCTTTTTATAAAAGCCTTGTCCTGTTTTATCACCCAGCCACTTGTTCTCAATCATCTTATCAAGGAAGGCCGGCATTTTAAATATTTCTACGGCCTCGTCATTTGGTGCATTGGCAGGTAGGTCTTTGGCTACATGCACCAGGGTATCAAGCCCTACCACATCACCGGTGCGGAAGGTAGCCGACTTTGGCCTGCCTAATACCGGCCCGGTCAAATAGTCTACCTCATCAACATTTAGGCCATATGCCTGCATGGCTTTGAATACGGCCATGAAACCAAATACGCCTACCCTATTGGCAATAAATGCCGGGGTATCCTTACAAAGCACAGTGGTTTTCCCCAGGAAACGCTCGCCATAATCCATAAGGAAATCGAGTACCGCAGGATTTGTTTTAGGGCCGGGTATTATTTCCAGCAACCTGAGATAGCGGGGCGGATTGAAAAAATGGGTGCCACAAAAATTAGACTGGAAATCTTCGCTTCTGCCCTCACTCATGAGGTGGATAGGAATACCCGAAGTATTGGTGGTAACCAGAGTGCAGGGTTTGCGGTACTGTTCCATCTTGGTAAATATTTGTTGTTTGATGTCCAGTCGCTCTATTACTACCTCAATTATCCAGTCGTAACCGGCTATTTTGGGCAGGTCGTCGTCAATATTACCAATGGTTATTAGGCTGCTCACTTTTGATGTATAAACAGCAGATGGTTTGCCTTTCAATGTGGCTTGCAGGGCATCACTTACAATACGATTACGTACCTGCTTGCTGTTTAGGTTAAGTCCTTTGGCAGTTTCGGCATCGGTTAAAGCACGTGGAACTATATCCAACAATAATACCTGAACCCCAATACCTGCAAAATGACATGCAATTCTTGACCCCATTACCCCGCTTCCCAATACGGCAACCTTTCTGATAGACCTATTCATAACCTGCTATAAATTTGACAACACAATTTACGGAGAAATCAGGCACAGAGGCTAATTTATGTATGGAAACTTAACAATCGAAATTGAATAACAGTGTAAATAGATTTCTGCTAAAACAAAATGAAAGCAAAACTATCTTTGCTTTTCACAATTTAGCTATGTCCTCCCCCGAAATCATTAACTACGTTTTTAATTATTACTCATCATTGATGAGCCTAAATGAAATGGCAGCATGGAAACACAGTAATACTATTGAAAAATGGAAGCACTTACCTGAAAATGAAGTTAGGAGGAGATTGGAAATTGAGTATAGGTTTTTATCAAAAGATGAAGAGGCAATTGGACTGATAAATGATGGTTATGAACAATTTAGATTGGATACTGTTATTAGGATTTTGACCGAAAATCCTCGCCAAATAATTATCAATAATTGTCCAGAATGCCAAAAAATAGTACGTACTCCTTATGCCAAACAATGCCGGAATTGTGGGTATAATTGGCATATCCCTATAGGGATATGCCGGATACAAAAAAGCTTTCAAATACAATCACGGAATATTTTTGTTGCAATTGTAAATATGGAGGAAGGGAAATTCGAAGCTGGGAATTATCTTAATCTAAACCCTATTTGGCTTTCTGAAAAACCCAAAATAACCGCAATAGAGTGTGCTCTGATTAAAAATGAGGGAAATTCGATTGAAGAACCTGCCTTAGTTTTATCAGGATTGAATGATGAATCAAAGGACTTCCTCATTAAGAATTGTCCATTTGATATTGTGCTTGATATTATCTAGTTCTTAGTTTAAGGCTAATAATAAAATTGAACAATAGCCTAATTGCTTCATTTCGCCCATATATAGCTATATCTTTGTGAAACAGGAAGAGTATTATTCGCTTTCAATTTTAAGTAAAGGCTATGCAGTCATACGAGATATTTACATTTATAATTTGCCTGGCTGCAATGTTTACCTATATCAATCATAGGTACTTAAAGTGGACACCGACCATAGGTATAATGGCTTTGTCGTTGTTTACCTCACTGGTTATTCTGGTAATTAATCACTTTTTCCCTGGTGGTACCAAACCTCTTACTGGCATTATTGCTTCAATTGATTTTCATAGTCTGTTGATGAAGTGTATGCTTGGTTTTCTGCTGTTTGCGGGTTCTATACATATTGATGCAAGGATATTGCGATTAGAACGGATGCCTATTTTGATACTATCGACTGTAGGAATACTCATTTCTACTTTTCTGATTGGGAGCTTGCTTTATATTTTGCTCTACCTTTTTCACTATAATATTGGCTACATCTACTGCCTATTATTTGCTGCTCTTATCTCACCCACCGATCCCATTGCTGTTTTGGCTATACTGAAGCAGGCAGGGATAGTAAAATCACTGGAAATGAAAATAGCAGGTGAGTCACTATTTAATGATGGGGTAGCGGTAGTGGTTTTTTTGACCATACTTGAGGTGGCTCAAAAAGGTGTAGAACACCTATCAGTTCCTGATGTTTCTTTGCTCTTTATTCGGGAGGCTGGTGGTGGAATGGTATATGGAATTCTATTAGGTTTTGCAGGATTTCATGCTTTAAAATCGGTGAGCAAGTATGAGGTGGAAATATTAATCACTCTGGCAATAGTGATGGGTGGCTACCAATTGGCTGATGCTATGCAGATATCAGGCCCACTGGCAATGGTGGTGGCAGGGATTATTATAGGAAGTAAAAGATGCAAAGAGGCAAATGATGATAGGACTAAAGATTATGTGTTCCAGTTCTGGGGCTTGATTGATGAGCTGCTTAATGCACTGCTTTTTATGTTGGTAGGTTTTGAGATGCTGGTAATCAGTTACAATTGGTCTATCATGTTGATTAGCGTTTTATGCATTGGCCTTGCCCTGGCTGCTCGTTGGGTTTCAGTGGCTGTTCCAGTGAGCCTGATGAGGCGTAAAATAAGATTTGAGAAACACGCTATTGCCATACTCACCTGGGGCGGACTGCGTGGTGGATTATCTGTGGCCTTAGCTTTGTCTTTACCAGTTGAAATGCATCGCGAC
>CAIWHI010000160.1 GCA_903912435.1 uncultured Bacteroidota bacterium
ATCTGATGCAGGGTGGACTGGGACTGCCCAACAGGGATTATTATTTCAGAACCGATGCCCGTACCCAAAAGGTAAAGAGCCAATATCCAGAGTTTATCAGTACTATAATGGTGCTTTCGGGCAATGATAAGGCTACGGCAGATAAGAAGGCCACCGCCATAATGGAATTGGAGACCCAACTAGCTAAGGCATCTCGCACACTTGAAGAAATACGCGACCCGGAGAAGAATTATAACAAAACAGCCATTAGTGCACTCCAAAGCTTATCTCCCGGTATAGAGTGGCCAAAATACCTGGGTTTGCTGGGTGTAACCCATATAGATAGTGTGATAGTTGGTCAGCCTGAGTTTTTCAAGGCTCTAGATAAAATATTGACTACAACCGACATCCAAACTATTAAGGATTATATGGCCTATCACCTGGTGAGTGGCTTTGCGGCCTACCTACCCAGCAAATTTGAAGAAGCAAATTTCAATTTTTATTCTCATACCATAATGGGAGCAGAAGCGCAACACCAACGATGGAGGCGCGCACTAGATGCCGAAAATGATGTGATAGGTGAGGCACTGGGTCATATTTTTGTGAAGGAATACTTCACCCCAACGGCTAAGACCCGCTATGAGCAGATGGTGGAGAATGTGAGAATAGCCTATAAGGCACGCATAGAAAAGCTGGATTGGATGGTGGATAGTACCAAACAAAAGGCTATACATAAACTGATGGCGATAACCAAGAAAGTAGGCTATCCGGATACATGGAAGGACTTTTCGGCAATGAAGATAGACAGGGGGCCATATGTGGTGAACATGATGCATGCTATAGAATGGCGCACCAATTACCAATTGAATAAGCTGGGCAAACCTGTAAACAGGAAGGAATGGGACATGACCCCACAGACCTATAATGCCTACTACAATGAATCGAATAACGAAATAGTGCTACCCGCAGCAATGATGACTGTGCCTGGTTTTAAAGACGAGGAGCTGGATGATGCCCTTGTATATGGCTATACCGCAGCATCTACCATAGGCCACGAAATTACCCATGGTTTTGATGACCAGGGGCGTAAATCGGATGAGTTTGGGAATCTGTGCCAATGGTGGGCACCTATGGATACGGTGCAGTTTATGAAGCGTGCAGATGTGCTGGTGCAGCAATTTAATAAAATGAACCCTGTAGATACCCTACACATTAATGGTAGGGCTACACTAGGCGAAAACCTGGCTGACCTGGGCGGTATTCTTATAGGCCTTGATGCCTTTAAACAAACTGAAACCTGGAAAAAAGGCGAAAAAATACATGGCATGACCCAATTGCAACGTTTCTTCCTGGGCTACTCCCTGGGATGGTTATATATCCAGCGTCAGGAAAGGATTGCATCCCAATTACTTACTGATGTGCATTCACCAGCCAAGTATAGGGTAAATGGTCCATTCCCTAATGTACCCGATTTTTATGAGGCTTTCAACATAAAACCAGGAGATAAGATGTATATAGCTGATAGTGCGAGAGTGCATCTTTGGTAAGAACATAATGAGTTACAGAAAATAAAAATCCCCCACAAACCTTAAATGATTGTGGGGGATTTTAGTTTTATATGATTTTACTTTTGTGTAAGCTCAATTGGCAAATCCATTGTTTTGCCATTGCGGTTGATGATTACATGGGTTTTATCGCCTGGTGCAAATTTGCCTAAGGCCTCCATATAACTCTGCATACCATTTATCTTAATATCGCCTAGTTGAACGATAATGTCGCCTTGTTTCACACCTGCTTTTATTGCAGGGCGGTTATCACTCACCCCATCTACTTTCACGCCACCTTCCTGAAAGGTATAATCGGGCATAATACCTAGTGTAACCTTATAAGCAGGATTGCCCCCCAATTTTTGTTTGGTAAGGGTAAACGGCAATTTCTGGTCTTCATCGTCCAGTTGTTTAATCACCCTATGCACATAATTAATTACCTCCACTTCGCCCTTATAATTAATCAGGTCGGCTTTGTCGCTTGGTTTGTGGTAGTCTTTGTGGGTACCGGTGAAGAAGAACAATACGGGTATATTAGCATTATAAAAGCTGGTATGGTCTGATGGTCCAATACCCGAGCTATCAAAAGTCAATTTGAAATTGTCTTCACTTAGAGCCGGCACCTCAGCCCAAACAGGAGATGTACCTACTCCACCTACCTGTAGCGAATGGGTACTATCGTTCAGGCGGCCCAGCATGTCCATATTAATCATGTAGCTCACATGTGCACTATCTATTGCCTGATCTCTCACAAATGCCTTAGAACCATAAAGACCCAGCTCCTCGCCTGAGAAATTGACAAACAGGTAGTTGTAGTGTTTTAGTTTTTTAGTTTTCACCCATTTTGCCACCTCAAGCAGGGCAGCAGTACCACTGGCATTATCATCTGCACCGTGATGGATCTGGTGTTCTTTAACTGCATTTGCAAAAAGGCTGTTACCATCTTCGCCATAACCCAGGTGATCGTAGTGTGCGCCGATTATGGCTGTGTACTTAGCACCATTATCAATGTAAGCTGCTATATTATTACCTACCCTTTCAGACTTATTGATGTTAATATCAAGATCAAGGTGGAGGGCAGACTTATCGTCTTTGTGCTTTATATAGGTATTGTAAGCCTTGTTATTTACATAGATTACCGGAATGGGCAATGATTCATGCTCAGAATGACGGTTAAATTCAGGCTCCCATTTACCTGTAAAATTGCCAAAGAAAACAATACCAGAAGCTCCCTGTTTGGCAGCTTCCCTTGCCTTTTCATACAAGAATTTCTCTACGCCAAAATGGGGATCATCAGCATTATCCTGGTCGGTATAAGTAGGAATCATCCAGATATTCCCTTGTTCCATTACATCAGGTAGAACATCACTTGTTACGTGCTTAGATGCACTGAATGGTAGCGGGAAAACATCGTCGAACTTAGATATTTGGTTAGCACCAATGCGAATATGGGTTTCGCTTGAAATCTCCTTACCATATACAAAATGGAATGGATAACGGTACTGATTTTTATATGCCGGAATTTTGTTTTCAGCATAACGCTTTTCAATATAATCAGCGGCCTTTTTTTCACCTTCGGTACCTGTACGGCGACCTTCCAGTTCATCAGAAGCCAAATAGGTAATATCTACCTGTAATTGCTTTGCCATTTTTTTATCAGCTTTTGATTGTGCAAGCACAGTATGGCTACCTGACAATAGTAATATTGCCGACATTATTGTGACAAAACGAGAATTCATATTGAACATTTGAAGCAAAAGTAATAATTAATGGTCTAAAATTTGAGTATAATAATTTCGGAACCATTCGGTACATAAGAGTGGATAGAGTAATTTCATTGACTATCAGTATTGCACTTTAAGCACTATAATTAATACCTTTGACGTATGATAAAATTGATTGAGGCCAGTAATTTCCGTAGTCTGAAATATATTAGTCAGACTCTGGGGCCTTTTCATGTTTTGATAGGTGCAAATGCTACAGGAAAAACCACCTTCCTTGATGTAATCAAATTTATTGCCGATATAGTAAATATGGGTATTGACAAAGCCGTATTTGCCCGTGTAGCCCATTTTGATGAATTAACATTCGCCGGCAAGGGTGGAGATATTGAATTGGCAATTGAAGCAGAAATTCCCAAAGCTATTCAATCAATATATACACCAATAACTTATTCAGCTATACGATATGAGATTAAAATAGGTATTGAAAAA
>CAIWHI010000161.1 GCA_903912435.1 uncultured Bacteroidota bacterium
AGCCACATACTCATTTCCAACGGCGGTTTCGGTGAAGTAATGCAGGGCATTCAGCATGGCCTCCCAATGGTAGTAGCAGGTATGCATTAAGGCAAAAATGAAATCAATGCTCGCACCAATTATTCCAGATACGGTATTAATTTAGGGACAGAAACGCCAAAACCAGAACAGGTGACAAATGCAGTGAACAAAATAATTGCAGATCCCACATTCAGAAACAACATCCAGCGACTGCAAAAAGAATTTTCGGGTTATAATGCAAATGAGTTATTCACTGGCTACCTTCAGCAGGCACTCAACTAAAACTTAAAACTTCTCTATAATGTGTATATGTATTTTCTATTCTCTTAGATGAAATTTAATAGTATCAGAGACCACTGTACTTATATTCTTTGTACTTGATTATGGCAGTGGCTGCTGTAAAACATGGGCGCAGTGTCCTGGAACTTCTGTTCTGATTTTCCGGCTTTAGTAGCTTTATTGAATCGGCCTTTATACACTGTATAGCTAAATCCGTTTTAGTAACCGGAAGTGTATAGCTATTTTAGGGTGTCTCAATGACAATTTCACTAATTCTTTTATTTCCCTTAATTATCTTTCACTATGGTTAATTGGTACACAATTCAAACACAATTCCCGCAGAATTAAAACTGTATTCTCGGTTAATAAATTTTATTTCTCAAACCCGGTATAAGTTCACCTTCCTCATTCACCCATTCTGGCAGGCAATAGTAATTTCCCCTCACCCCTTTCAATTTATAAGGAATTAACCTGCCATGTTGCATAGCTACATTAAGAAATGCCGACAAAAACTTCTCCTTGCTGACCTTTTCATGCAATACCGGCTCTTTCTTTTGTAGTACCTCAATAATTTCGGCAGAACGGAGTGGTTTATTAGCCTGCGTAACTAAAAAAACAATCTTGCTGATCCATGACCAGCTATAATCGTAATGTTCGGTTGGCGTTTCATGCTTTTTTAGCTTCCTTTTTAGCTTTTCGTTTTCGGTTGTAAGGTTTTTGACCTGATCAAGGGCTTCTTTCAGTTCATTTTGCTTGTCTGCAACCTGTTTTTTGAGGTTTTTGACCTTTATTTCAAGCCGTGCAATGGTAAATTCAGCATTATTTGACATAACCGCAATGATTTTCCGTATAAAATCCGACTATTCTCAATCCAAATCTAACCCTACCCTAATGTTCGGGCAAACATCGTGAAAGATATTCCGACTACGGACAAACCGGAGCCGAATACGATTAAATCGGCAAATAGGGTTTTTGATCTGTCCTGAAATGTATTCATCTCATTTCTTTAACGATGCAATGATTTCTCTGAAGCTGCCTAATGCCGCTTCAAGGTTTTCAACTATATCTTCTGCCAATACATCAGGGTCGGGTAGGTTGTCGAGGTCTGCCAGTGATTTGTCTTTTATCCAACTTATATCCAGGCTGGTTTTATCACGGGCTATTATTTCTTCATAACCATATTTACGCCAGCGTCCTTCCGGGTTGGTATCTGCATTAAAGGTTTCTTTGCGTTTATGCCTGTTTTTCGGGTTGTAGCAATCTATAAACTCCTTTAGGTCATCAGGCTTTAGCGGGTTCTTTTTTAGTGTATGATGTACGTTGGTACGATAATCAAATATCCATACCTCTTTTGTCCATGCCTGCTTTGCGGCTGGCTTGGCATCAAAGAATAATACATTTGCTTTTACTCCATTAGCGTAAAATATACCGGTGGGCAGCCGGAGTATAGTATGCAG
>CAIWHI010000162.1 GCA_903912435.1 uncultured Bacteroidota bacterium
ATCCCATCACGTGGCCTTATAGGTCTTCGTAGCCAGATGTTGACTAACACAGCAGGTGAAGCTGTTATGGCTCACCGTTTCGACCAATACAAGCCATGGAAAGGGTATATTCCAGGCCGTAGCAATGGTGTATTAGTAGCAAAAACTGCCGGTAAAGCAACTGGTTATTCTATCGATAAATTGCAGGACCGTGGTGCATTCTTCATTGACCCCAATGAGGAATTGTACGAAGGCCAGATTATTGGTGAGCACATCAAACCAGGAGACCTTGTGGTAAACGTGGCAGAAACCAAGAAACTGACCAACATGCGTTCAAGCGGTACTGATGATTCTGTAAGAATCACCCCTAAGATTGACATGACCCTGGAAGAAAACATGGAGTATATACAGCAGGATGAGTGTATCGAGGTTACCCCTAAAAACATACGTCTGCGTAAAATCCAGTTGAACGAAGAAGACAGGAAGAAATACAGCAAGATGATGAAGCAGGATGCGTAATCAAATTAAAAAGTTAAAAGTCAAAAGTTAAAAGTCATCACTTCTTAAGAAACGGGAAGATTAAAATATTTTAGTTTTTGAAAATATATAAAATAGGTTGCTCCGGTGGGGCAACCTGTTTTTATTTATGGGGAATGTAATTTGTTGCTAGCTCGAAAATACGAAACTGAATTTCCCATAACTTTACAATAAATAAAACTATTGTTGTGCAATCCATATCGCTCGATAATCAATTCAATGATGTTCGACTTGCACATCAACGAAGTGAAATTGTAAGCAATTCAACTCAAGAATTCTCTATCGAAGAATATAATATTGAACTTAATAATGCCGAGGCCTATATGAATGCTGGTAATTTTATTTTGCAAGATGAAGCTGAGAAACTTGCTGATAAATGGTTCTGATAATAACCAATTTTGTTTTCAGTAGCCCCGGCCTTCAGGCCGGGGTACATGATAAAATATGATGTGGCTTTAGCCAAAATCGAAGTGCGCTAATTTTCAAAGTATATCCACCCACCACACCCTAAACTTTGTCATAAATCAATCAAATTGTCAAAATGGAGTAGCCCCTAAGAGTTGTCGATTTTAGGACACCCTTCACACCCCTCCTATCCGGTTAATATTTCCACCCCCATTATTAACTAAAAAGCTAAGTATTGCGTTATTTTATATACAATAATTATCAAAATAAAAATGTGTTAAAAAACCAACCAATACCGCTCCATTCCCTGTCTTATATAGTGTTCCTCATTTTTTAATATAACAATTGAGGGTTAGTATATACATCATGCTAACCTATATTATATTGCTTTGCAATGAAATGAGCATGAACAAAATAATATAAATATATTTCTACACCTTTTTCTAAACCAATTTTTTGTATGAAAAAGAACTTCAACCTACTCATATGCACAGCAATATTTCTACTGTTTGGCATCAATTCCCGCGGACAATTAATAGGAGGAAACGCATTTTTGCAGGGTCACTGGCTCGAAATTGGCGAGCTGAATAATGGTGCTTTCGGCGTTTGTGCAGGTCTGGCTCCCGCTTCTTACCATCCCGGTTGTGCAGCCTGTGCCTATGGCAATGGTCTTGCTGCTGTTTACGATTATGGCCATGATGGCTGGACCGTGGGCACACCTGCTTACTATGGCGACTATATGTTTCCTGGTACCCCATTCGAGGGCTGGGAATTGCAGGTTGCCGGCGTTCGCACCCAGGCCATGCAGGGCGGTATAGGTTCGGGTTATTCGGCCACATGCCCTGGCAATTATTACGGTGGCCCAATGACAGGGAGCATTACCTCCTATTCAGGTGCAGGTAGCAGTGCAAGATCTTATTGGAATGGTACCTGTAGTGGATTGACCATCACTCAAGAGACCAGGGTGGATTATGATGCCTCATGGGTTGTAGTTACTACCCGGTTTTATAATCGTACCGCAGCACCAATAAATGATATCTATTACCTGAGAACTACCGACCCTGATAATGACCAGACCCATTCGGGAAGTTTCAGGACTACCAATACTAATACATTTAAGGACGATATTGACCATAGGGTGCTTGTATCCTCGGTTGGTACTTCTTACTCCAATGCATATCTGGGTCTGGGTACAAAAGATTGCCGCGCCCGTGGTTTTTGGTACAGTACCTGGCCCATTCCCAATACCGAAGACCTGGCGCCTATATGGGCAGGTGGCGCAGGTTCTATTGGTGCTAATAGCTTATTAGGTGCGTTTACCACCAACGATTGGGGTATGGGCCTGGTGTATAATATTGGCACTATTGCGGCTTCTGATAGTGCTATTATTTCTTATGCTTATATTTTTGATGGCATCGGTGGACTTGAAGGCGCTTTTCCTGAGCCATTATTAGTGGTAAATGGTTATCCGGTAGGTCCGAGTGGACCAGCACCGGCACCTACTTTCGATTCATTTTGGGTTTGTTCGGTACCCGGCATGACTACCTTGCCAGTGGATATTTATAATGCAAGTGATAAGGTATGGTCATGGAGTAATTGGTCATGGTCACGCAGCACCGGCCTAACAGGTAGTGGTACCTCATGGACCATTGATATTAATGCATTAACCGGGCCTACCACATACACTATTACCGGTACCGATAGTGCTATTGATATGAAATCTTGTGCGCATAGGGTTATGGTACTTACTGTGATTCCATGCCATACTGCTCATAATAATAGCCCTTGTATTGGTGATACCCTCAAGCTGGCTGATAGTGGTTCTAATATTGGTGCTACATATTATTGGCGTGGTCCCGGAGGGTTTACAAGTACCCTTCAGAACCCCTATAAATACCCATCCGTATTTGCCGATTCGGGTTGGTATTTCGTTTACAAGACTGTGGGTTCAGTTATAGATTCTGACAGTACGCACGTAGTCATACATCCTTTACCTGTATTAACCCTTACCACAAATACTCCCTTATGTATGGGCATGATAGATACCCTGCGGCTAGGTGTGACCCCTGATAGTCCGGGTGAACGATTCTATTGGACCGGGCCTAATGGGTATATTGATACCAATCAGTTGGCCACCCGCACCCCATTTAGTGTCAATGATACTGGCTATTATCAGGTAATCGGCACCACCCAGTTTGGTTGTAAAGATTCGGCGCAAATAGATGCTACACTTATTCCACAACCGCCACCACCCATCATATCAGATCCTAATTATTGCCAGGGCCAACCCTTTGTGCCATTTACTGTAGTAGCTACCGGCACTGTTAAATGGTGGCCTGCGGCCACCGGGGGGGTAAGTTCGTCAACTGCCCCTACAGTGCCTACATCAGTACCCGGACTATACAGGGTATGGGCAAGCCAAAAAGTGGGTAACTGCGAAAGCCAGAGAGGCACCGATTCGGTAAGGGTAACAACAACCCCTGCAGCGCCTCTGGTTTCAGGCCCTATGCAGTATTGCCAGTTTGTAGGTCCGCTCAGTGCACTGGTGGTTACTACAACACTTACAGGTACTCCTATTTGGTATAGTGCACCCACTGGTGGCACTGCCTCCTACACTGAACTTTGGCCCAATCTGAATGTGGCAGGAACCTATACTTTCTATATTAGTCAGGTTGATTCAGGCTGTGAAGGACCCAGGACCAGCGTAGATGAAATTATCCATCCCAAACCTGTTCCACCCACTGTAAGCCCATATGCTATATGCCAGTTTAAGACTAATGGGCCGCTCACATGTACCTTGTCTGATGCAACTGATTATGCTACCTGGTTTGCTAATGGAATACCGGCAGCAGGAACCACCGTTTACCCAACGCCACAAACCACTATTGTGACCCATGATACCTTCTATGTAAACGAAACTTCCATTTATGGTTGTATAAGTGATAAGACAATGGATATAATAAGAATAAAGGCCCAGCCAATGGCACCAATTACATCAGATACCGCCTATTGCCAGGGATTCAAGGCATCACCACTAAATATTGGTGTGGACAGTAGCGTTAATTCTTCGCTCAATTATTATTTGAATGGAGTTGCTTTATTACCTACACCCGTACCATCAACAAGCCAGCCAGGAACCACCACCTATTACGTAAGCCAAACAGTTGAGGGCTGCGAGGGCGATAGTGCTGCTATAACTGTAACAGTGATTCTACAACCATCATTTACCATCAAGGCCAGTCAGCCATGGGTTTGCCTGGACGATTCTATCACTTTCCAATACCAGGGCCCTGTACTCGATAATGCAGGTTATCAATGGTATTTCCCTAATGGTGATTATTTGGCCGACGGAGCATCATTAACTACCCCTACTACCTACATAAAGTTCAATAACCTAACAGATAGTACTTATGTGGTTTTACGCGCCAGCGATGATTTTGGTAAATGCTGGGCATATGATACTGTTAGAATTAGGGTAATACCTCACCCTATAGCAATAGCCTATACTAAAGAGGATATATGCCAGGGTGATACTACCTCACTTGCATTGGCAACCAAAAGCGATAATTCGTTCAGCTATCAATGGTATGTGAATAGTTCAGCTCCTGCATTCAGTTCTGTGCCTCTATTTAAATCCACAGCACTGACACTTATCTCCTCAGGTTCAAACACCGGTGGGCCATTTAATATAGCATGGAATGATACCGGTAGATTTGTGATACAGCTTAATAATTTTAGCGAAGAAGGTTGTACCTCTAAACCAACATTCGATACGGTGAATGTACATGCCTTACCAGATGCCACATTCCGCATAGAGCTGATACCAAATACTCTATGTATAGAAGATAGTGTGCTGTTCCTTGCCAATGCTTATAACTACAGGAATAGCTATGAATGGACACCTGAGCATGCATTCACCAATGTGAACAAGCCCGAAGCATGGGGCAGGGTAGAGCAGTCGATGTTTGAGATAACCCTTAAGGTAACCAACCCATATGGTTGTAAAGCACAGGAAAGTTTATTCCTTACTCCGGGTTCCTGCTGCACGGTAGCCTTCCCCAATGCCTTTACACCTAATGGAGATGGCCACAACGATGTGTTCCATCCATTATACGAAGGCTACCACAGGTTCCATGAATTCAGGATACAAAACCGCTGGGGACAAACAGTATTCAACTCGTCTAACAGCAACCCAACCTGGGATGGTAATTTCAACGGGGTGCCACAAGATATGGGTGTGTATTTCTACTACATAAAATACGATTGCGGTGGAAAGACTATAATAGAAACCGGTGATGTGACCCTGGTACGCTAAAAAAGTTTAGGAATTGGATTGTACATAATCACCTCATAGCCTTATTTTTTAAAACAATAGCCGGTACCTTTTGTGGGGTGCCGGCTGTTTTAGTAGAGAAATTAATTTCAGTAATAGCAAATAAGATAAACTTTTATCGCTACCTAATGAGGGCCTAAAAAAATAAAAATAATTTGTGTAATATCTGGAATATTTTTAACTTTGATTAAAACAAATTTTATGAACTTTAAAATCGCTTTTACCAGTTTATTATTAGCAATGTATTGCTACAGCACTAGTGCACAAACTATTATTATAAGGGCAAGTCCGGCCAGTGCCCAGGAGGCTGTGGTTTCATCTGTATATTCTACTACTGCAGGGCCAAATCCGGTGGATTTTTTCGGAGCTGCCTGGACAGGAGGGGGAACACCAGGAGGCTGGCGTACTTTTTTTAGATTCGATTTTGGTACTGAGGCTACTTTTTCAATCTTAGGAGGGCTGGTCATAGACTCAGCATTTATGAAATTATGGGCCGACACTACCTCTTCCTGGGGATATGTAGGGACACCTACCTTTGGTTCAAATAATGCTTGTGTTCTTTACAGGGTAACTAGTAATTGGGATAGTATGATGACATGGTTATCAATGCCTACTTATAGCACCACCCATCAAGGGTTACTACCCCAGAGCACAAGCTTAAAACAAAACTATTTACATATAAATATTACAGATTTACTGGTAGATATGATAGCAAGTGGCCAAAATTATGGATTTGTGATAAAGTCGGTTCAGGAAACTACTCCTTATAATTCTATGATATTCCATTCTTCTCATTCCCTTGATTCAAATGTTCGTCCTGTAATAGTAGTTTACGGCCATGCGTCATTAAAGGTGAATGATGTTGAAACTAAAGCTAGTAATATTTTAGTAACGCCAAATCCAGCTTCATCAGCATTAACTGTAAATATTAAAAAGGCAATAGATGAAATGTTGTTTATTTCCTTAATTGATGCACAAGGTAGGGTAGTGGCAAATACAAATAATTTCGATCTTTCTACAAACGCAACATGGAATATTGATGCTACACAATTGCCTAAAGGTATATACTACGTAAGGGTTAATAGTAGCCTTCAAAATACGTCCAGGCAGGTAGTGGTAAATTAGTTGTAAAGTATTTAATAATTGCCATTAAAGTTTTGCCATTAGCTATAAATGAAGGTTATAGCTAATGGCATCTTAGTTAATGGAAATATTACTTGCGGTTCAAAAATTAAAGCCAATAGCTGAATTCACTTGCTTCTGAAATAAAATCAGATACTTGCTTTTTAATCAATTGACTAACAGTTCGTGTTTGTTCTAGTATTTCATCTTGTGTGCCAGTAAAAGATGAAGGGTCGGAGAATGACCACGCTATTCGTCTTACTTTGCCAGGGAATATTGGGCATCTTTCAGCACTTGCACCATCACAAACAGTGATTACTGCACTATACTTCTTTCCCTGCCTGAAAAGGTCAAATACACTTTGTGTATTATGCTTGCTAATATCTATTCCTTGTTCAGCAAGTACAGTTACAACATTGGCATTCAATTTTCCTGGTTCAAGACCTGCACTTTCGGCTAGAAATAGTTCGCCACCCAATTCTTTAAGGTAGGCTTCAGCCATCTGGCTTCTTGCTGAATTGTGAATGCATACAAATAAAATATTGTGCTTTGTCATTACCTTCGTTTAGTTGGTACATTGCAATATTACGATTAATGAACGCAATTTTTATTCTCCTCAATTAATCGATAACAATTATTTCATTTTGGGTTAATGCTTGATTATAAATTTAGGATGTTAATTAGTTGTGCTCAATTACCAATTTTTTGGGTATTTCTAGTCTAAGTAAGTTTGGAACTATTTTATCAGGATGAAATTTTAAATTAGAAAGGCAACCATACAGGTTGCCTTTCTAATTCATTTAACGACAATTATAATTTATAAACTCTTTAAACAACTGCCTCTATATCTTAGTTAATGTAGTAGTACATGTATGCGGTACCAGGTTATATATACCAGTTAATGTATAATTTAGTACCATTGTACTACCATTAAATGTACCGGTTCCATTAGTAAGCCTAAAATCTCCTGAATTATGGTCCTCTATTGTTAATGTGCCATTTGAGCAATTCACATCCACATATGCCGTCATTGTGTATAGGGGGACAGATATTTGGTTTGCTAACCCTGTAAGAATATTAGCTGAGTAGGTATTACTGTCTATATATGGTGAAGAAGCATCCTTTGCTTTATAATATCCTACTAATATTGGTACACAATCAGGACTTGCATTTACAATAACATTAAAGGTATAAGATTTCTTACTTGTAGACGCAGATGAAGAAGTAATAGTAACAGGATAGGAGCCTGGTGCTACATTCTTAACGTTAAATTGAATTACAGTGTTATAGGTTGGCGTACCTGAAATGGATACTGGTGTAGCTGTAATACCCGATGGCATACCCGATGGTGTTAAGGTAACAGGCTCCTGGGTTCCGGTTTGGAATTCTACAGTTACCGGCAGGTAAAACGTAGTATCTGCGTATTGCCTTACATTTACATCTGTAAATCCATTAACAATATAGGTGAATTTTGGGCTGTCTGAACTTTTCTTACATTTGATAAAGACTAAGGCAAATAATGCCACCACGATTAAAAGGCTGGTTTTTTTCATAAGTTTTGATTTTAGATTATCCAGCGCAAATATACCATGCAAATTTAATTATTATGTACTGCAATTAATTATTTCATATTATGCGTTAGGATTTAAGGCACCTACTATAAGTGTAATATTAACTTTCAATTAGTGCTGCACCTAGAAATCACTCCCCAAGGAGAAGTAAAAAATTGCCGGGCTAAGGTCAATATTAGATGCCACGTCCAGGCGCATATAATAGCCCAGTATTGAGGTGCGGAGCCCACCGCCATAACCCACTGCAAGTCCTCCGCTATTAGGTATGGAGAACTTTACAAATACATTATTGGCCGAATTGGGTTGTGGATATGTAGGAAAGGAATAAGTAGATGTTGTAGCATTGGCATCGGGCAAAAATCCTTTCCAGGCATCACCCATATCGCAAAAGGCCACCAACTGCAGGTTCTTCAATATGGTAGATTGTATCGGGCGTTTCAAAAAGGTGGTAATTACAGGTAGCCTGAATTCGGTATTAAACAGAAACATATTATTACCCACTCTGGCATATTGCTTATAACCTCGTAGCGGCGTTGATAAGGTTTGGAAACCATACCTTGGGTCGGGTGCCTGATCGGCATTTGCGGCATTTTGTGGTGCCAGCCAGTTGTCAACCCCGCCTTGAAGGTATTCTACCTCGCTCGATCCATCTGAGTGGGCATACACCACCCTGTTGGCCAGTATAAAATGCTTGAAAATCTTCTGGTAATTACGGAAATCAAACCCCAGGTTATAACAGTTTTTATGATCCTTATTCAACCCATAAAGCAACTCGCTATATATTTTATACCTCGTGCCAAATCTAATATTCATTTCAGGGCTTATAGTATTGTCAAATACATATTCCAGCCTGCTCAATGATGTATATACATCAGGTATCTTTACCTCGTAGGTGAGGCTAAGGGTATCAGTAGCTTTCTCTATTAGTTTATCCTGCCTCAATGCAGTATGGAACCGCACACTATGTATACGATCTATAGGCCAGCTAAGGTCGCCCTGAACCATATTGGTCACTGTTTTGAAAAGCTGGTCTTGAACAAACAATACTGTTCCTGTTGATGATTCATAGGCCACCGGTATATTCTTTTTGTCCTGGGTGCGTAGGAAGAGTAGCCCCCAGTCAAGTCGGTGTTTTACATTCTGGTATTGCAGGAAATAAGTGGCTGCCGATAAATTTATAGGCAATTGGAAGCCCACATTTATCCTGTAATCTTCCATCAGTTCATTCATGCTTAGGGTAGTCAAGGCTCCTAGAGAAGGATTGACGTAGGTTCCACCATTGGTTGCTATAGACTGGTATTGCGAAAACAGCAGACTATTATCTAGTTTGATGCTAAAGAAGTCGGGTTTAAAACTATGCCTGTAATTGGCAGGTTTCATTTTTACATAATTACTATCGGTAATTTCATTCAGCACATTACTATCTGCCTCCTGGTTTTCACCTGTGGAAGCATAAGTCTTGTTTTGTTTTGGTTTAGCTTTTAGTTTTGTCTGGTAGCTCGTATCCGTAAATTCAGATTGAAAGGTGTTACCACCTTTTATTTCAGGTTCATCAGGTGCATCATTATTCCTTACATATTTGCCGCCCTTAAATATCACTTTATTGGTACTAGCTCCTGTTGTGGCCGATGTGGATTCAGGTTTTTCAATGGAAAGTGTTGTGGGTGTTAAATGCTTTTCTGTGGCATTAACGCCGGGCATCTGCAATTCGTGAAAGTAAACCCTGTATTTATCCTTTTCCTGTATCACGTCAGCCACTCCCAGGCTTGCCAGGTTATACTGATGGTTGAGGATGCTTGATGAATAATTGGTGATGGGCACAGAGTAGGCAGTGTCCATATTATGCTTGTCCCTGGCAAACATAACCACATATTTATTGGTAATACCATTGGCATCATACAGGTAGGCGAAATTATCAGAACCATATTGAATAGGCTGGCTAATGTGCCCGGTTTTAATATCACTGCACTGCAGCAGTTGTTTACTTTTGGTTTTAGTATTGTAGAAAAACACATTGATAGGCCCTGTAGGCAATTCATTTACACCCAGTGGCACATCCATATTAGGTTTAGGTCGGTTAGACAGGAATATGATGCCTTTTCTTGAGCCCCCACTTACAAATTGAGGTTCTGTATCATCCCACACATCATCTGTAATATTGGTCATCCTATTACCTTTGAAGGTATACATGTAGAGGTCAGTCTGGCTTTTTTTGATGGCAGAGAAAACCATATTGTCATCGTCCTCCATAAAGGCGATACCTAAGGCGCGGTCGAATCTGTTTTTTGGGATATAGTAATTTTCTATTTTACCCCTAAGGCTGTTATAAATGCGCAATTGGGTACGATCACCTTTTTTGAACAACACACCAAGTTTTAAGCCATTGTTAGACCATGCCAATAAGGGGTAAGTGGGGTCGGTTTGTTCGGTAAGGTCTTTCTGGCCACCATCAGCAATTGAGGCTACATCTTCCGAATTGGATGTTTTTTGTACACAAACAGTATATTTACCATCTTTCCATGCCACATAAGCTACATCCGACCCACGGGGCGAAACCCTGATATTTCTTACTACAGTATTGTCCTTAGGTACTTTAAGTGCAAACAAACCCTTGGAGCTATCTGGTTTTTCCTGCACTTTGGCATCTTTCAGGTAAACTTCTTTATAAAAATTGATGCACGAATCATAGGCTTTAGCTACTTTCAGATTCAGGTTTTCGGGTTCCTGCATGGCCTTGTTGAGGCTGGTTTTCATCTGCATACTGTAGAGCAGATTTTTTACTGTTGATGGCCCATACTGGCTGGAAACAAAACGCCAGAATGCCTTGCCGGCCAATTCGGGGTATTCCTCTGCCAATTCATAAAAACCGGCCTTAGGTCTTGCTTCCATCAATCCCTTCCATTCACTATTGCTTTTGGGGTCCCAACCATCTACCAGATAGGCTATATACCCATCAGTAACCCACTCCGGCAGGTTGAGGAGGAGGGCATTCTTGAGCATTTTTTTAAAATTCTCGCCAAAAATCATGCGCTCCATTACTACCCTGGCCATACCAGCGCGTATCTGGTGGCGCAGGTCGGCATGCTCACCGGTAAAGTATACTACCAGCTTATCGCCTACCAGGTTCACTGTGCCGGCCTTTGTGTTTTCGGTTAGTTGCGATTCATCCTTAAGGCCCACATTGGTTTGCCTGTATTCATCGTAAGAATTGTACAGGATAATATTGAACCGTTTTGGGAATTGGCCTCCCAGTTTTTTTTCTATCAGGCTTATATCATTTTCGGCCTCCTCAGCTACATAACGGCCCAGTTGCCTGCCTGCCTTATCGTAGTGGTAAACCCTGAAATGGTGGGTGTCGAAAAACTTCCAGTCAAATTTGTGGTATTGTATGCGGTTTTGCCCGTAGACCTCCACATACGACTGTCCCCTGCCTGATATGGGTGCTAATATCAGGATAAGATAGACTAGTGCTATCCCGGCTCGGTATTTAAGTGTAAGGTTTATCATACCTCCTGGTGGAGTTTTGCATCCTATCTATGACGCAGTATTTCACTTTTTGTTTAAATCCCATTCTCAATTTCAATCTTTTATGGGCTTAGGCTTTAAACATTAATTTACCTAAACTCCCAAAACAGCCTAAATTGCACCTTATTTTTCAAATTTACACCAATTCGACATGTTAAATATAAATTTCTTTACGTTTAATGTATTTGAAGAAAATACGTATATCATCATCAATGAAAAGAAGCAATGCTGGATTGTAGACCCTGGCATGTATGATAAACGTGAAACACAAAAATTAATTGCTTTTATTACAGATAAACAATTGCAACCACAGGCCATTATCAATACCCATTGCCACCTGGACCATGTATTTGGTGTGCAGGCCCTTGTGGATACTTATAAAATTCCATTTGGTATACACCAAATGGAATTGCCTGTATTGGCAATGGCTGAAAATTCATCAGCCATGTTTGGAGTGCCTTTTTCAGGAACTCCCAAGCCTACCTTTTTTATCAAAGAGGGTGAGCCATTAAAATTGGGCGATGATACCCTTCAGGTATTCCATACTCCAGGCCACTCACCAGGCAGTATATCATTTTATTACAAACCCGGCAATTGGCTTATTTCTGGCGATGTCTTATTCCAGGGCAGCATTGGCCGCACCGACCTCCCCGGTGGCAATTTCGATACCCTCATAAAAAGCATTCGCACACACCTTTTTACCCTCCCTTCCGAAACCAAGGTTTTATCAGGCCATGGCCCTGAAACCTTTATAGGAGAAGAGAAAAAGTACAATCCGTTTTTGAAGTAGTGAAACAAAATAAGCAAGGAATGGGTAAAATAGGTTAATCGCCCAAAGATCTTGTTTGCGTGGTCGCTCTTCTTTTTTGGAGAAGGGCCGGGGGTGAGGCCTCTACCCGATAATTTCAATACCATTGTCAATCATTTTTGACCTCTCGAGTTTTAACTGGAAAGAGACGCAAGTTGGCAATTCTATTAGGGTAGGTATTTCACTTTTGAACAAATAAATTTCATAGTTACCTAATTTGATGGCACGCCCTGATAAAGGCAAAATATACTAGCCCAGGGCATCGCCCTGGGAGGTAATGATGGCCAAAGAGCCAAGTCCAGCAAGGGCACAATCTCTAGGTACCTATGGCTATAGATAAACATGGCCATCAATACGATATCGCCCTAGGTAGCCTATTTAGAAAATCACCCATCCCACAAAAAAATATTTCAAAACAATCCTAACA
>CAIWHI010000163.1 GCA_903912435.1 uncultured Bacteroidota bacterium
AAGGCACCGGGTATAGCACCAATTAATACTGCAATAGGGTGCACCTTCTTCATTGGTGTGTAAGCAAATGCATACAGCAATAAAGAGATGAAACTTAAAATACCGGATAGTGGATTGAAATAATAGCTAAGTAATAAAGCTCCGCTTATACCAGTAAGTATTGCAAATACCCAAGCCTCATAATGATGCATACGGCCTTCAGGCATAGGCCTATTTCGGGTACGCTTCATTAGGCTATCACTTTCGCGCTCCAGGATTTGATTTATGGTATTCGCTCCGCCGGTTACCAACATACCACCAGCAAACAGGGTGATAATATGCCTCCAGGTATCCATACTATTCCATATGAAATGAATATTTGGAGCCATCAGGTAGCCTATTACACTGCTGAAAACCACCATTCCACTTAGGTTAGGCTTTAGCAACTGATTATAGTCCCTTACCCTCCCAAGTGCCGCTAAATGCCACTTTGCTCTGATTGGCTCTTGCCGCAACATCATTTAATAAATAATAATAAATAGATTAGGATGCAAAAGTACAATAATTATTCACTCACAGGCCATCAATTATGCACATCATGGGTATTGTCCTATCTATAGTCATATAATTCCCTCTCGTTTTGTTATAATTTCCCACGGTTCTGCACCTGGCGCGGGTGTTCCGATAGAATCACCTGTGACTACTAAATAAGCTTGTCTTTGACAGGAATTCCATGCACCCGCGCTCAAATCATTTACCAAAGGCAAACAAAGCACATAGCTATGATAAAAATAAATACAGTGAAAACATTTTTCAGGATAACACACTTATAAATTTGATATTTATATTTAACTTAGCTCCATAATGAAAAAATCTTTCCTCCTCATCCTCGCTATCATTTGCCTCTTAGGCACCAACGATGTACATGCACGTTACCGTGCTGCCATATCTGGGCAAATTATAGATGCCCAAAATAACCCTGTTTCTGGTGCCAAAATAAGAATTAGTAATAACTGGATGGTAGAAGAAATAATGTCTGACCACGAAGGTCAGTTTTATTCCCATCTGCTTGATGAAGGTGGCTATTGGGTTGATATATTGACCAATGGCAAAATTGTCAAATCAAGGCGTATAATAATTTCACGAACCGATAGGGTAAAGAGGTACTATAATTTCAGGGTCTACGAAAATGCGGCATCAGTTCACCACGAGGATCGCGATCCTTATTTCAGGCCTTATTCACAAAAAGTAAAAGACCAGCCTGTAAAATGGAATTACCTATCAGGACCCAATGGTCCTTCTTTTTGGGTAAATAATGGTAAGAATGCAAAGACCGGGCAGTTTGTTGAAATTGTAAAGTCTGACAGAAAATAAGCTGATATAGATTACGGAAATCCCCCTGCAATTGCCCTATAATAATATGAACCAGAGGTATTACTTTTACCACTCTAATTTTCTGGTTTATGCGCATAACATTATGGCTGTTTATTGCCCTTTTTTCTTGTCAACTCACTCAGGCTCAGGGTTCAAAGCAAATTACCCTCGACGACCTCTGGAAAAACTATACTTTCCGGG
>CAIWHI010000164.1 GCA_903912435.1 uncultured Bacteroidota bacterium
AAAATCAATTACCACCGACGAACAGTCCAAAATCCTGAAGTATCTGGTGGCAATGAGCAGTAAATAAAAAAAAATCAAAATTCAACAATCTAAAATAAAAACAAAATGGCAACATCTATCTGGGCGCTAGACCCAACACATTCGGAAGTGCATTTCAAGGTAAAACACCTGATGGTATCAAGCGTATCAGGTATGTTTAAAGAATTCAATGGTAATGTTGAGACTGAAGGCGATGATATCAGCACCGCTAAGGTTCACTTTACTATGGAGGTAGCATCTATCTCTACCAACAATGACCAGCGCGATGGCCATTTGAAAACCGGTGATTTCTTTGATGCTGAAAACCACCCACAAATTATATTTGATGGTGCTGGTTTGCACAAAACAGGTGATGATTCTTACACTATGACTGGCAACCTCAACATGCGTGGCACCAGCAAAGAAGTGACACTGAATGTAGAATTCGGTGGACTTGTGCAGGACCCGTGGGGTAATGCCCGTGTGGGTTTCGAGGTTTCGGGTAAAATCAACCGTAAAGATTTCGGTGTAAACTTCAGCATGGTATCTGAAACAGGTGGTATACTGCTTGGCGAAGAAGTTAAAATCAGCGCAAACGTTGAGTTTGTAAAACAAAAAGCATAATTTTATTATTGCGATTAGATATAAAGCAGGACTCCTTATAGGGTCCTGTTTTATTTAAAACAAACCAATATGCCACATATCTCCATTATATCATCAAGCGTGCGCACTGGCAGGAATAGCCATAGGATGGCTTTATATTTCAAAAAATACCTGGAAGAAAACAATCTTGCTACTGCTGAAATTCTAGACCTACAGGCCTACAATTTCCCATTATTTGAAGAGCGGTTAAAATTCCAGACCAATCCCCTACCGGCTGTTTTTGAGTTTGCAGGTAAAATCAAAGCATCAGATGGTATTATTATAGTTACGCCTGAATACAATGGAGGCTACCCTGCAAGCCTTAAGAATGTTACAGACCTGCTCTATGAAGAGTGGCACCGCAAACCCGTGGCCATATCCACAGTATCTGACGGGGTGTTTGGGGGTACACAGGTTATTACATCGCTTCAATTCTCCCTATGGAAAATGAGGGCATGGACCGTACCTGCTATGTTTCCGGTACCTAAGGTAAAAGAAGCCTATGACGAGCAAGGCAACGCTATTGACAAGGCAGGGACTGACAAGAGGGCTGCAGCTTTTATTAAAGAATTACTTTGGTGTATTGAGGCTAATAGTAGAATGACTAAGGCTGAATAAAACCAAAATCTTTACTTTTGGGGGCTCAATGAAAAAAGTAACCGCCCTTTACCGTAATGCTTATAGTGGATTATCGCCTGCTACCTGGTGGTTGTCGGTGGTAATGCTCATAAACCGGAGCGGCACTATGGTGGTTCCGTTTATGACGCTCTACCTTACCGAGGCTAAACATTAT
The DNA here is from genome assembly GCA_903912435.1 of uncultured Bacteroidota bacterium. Lineage (GTDB taxonomy): Bacteria > Bacteroidota > Bacteroidia > Chitinophagales > Chitinophagaceae > Nemorincola. The sequence goes on from CAIWHI010000164.1 coordinate 1,454, forward strand.
ACCATAGCACAGGCAGGTTTGGTGATGTCCTCATTCGGGCTAGGGGCGATTGGTGGGGGTATATTGGGTGGGAAGCTTACTGATAAATTCGGATTCTATACGATTCAATTAGCCTCCCTGCTTTGTGGTGGCATTATGTTTTTGGTATTAGGGCAAATAGATAGTTTCCCGGCTATTTGTGCCTGTACTTTTTTATTGGCAGTGCTTAATGATTCCTTCAGGCCGGCAAATGCGACAGCAATAGCACAGTATAGCAAGGAAGAAAACCGTACCCGCTCCTATTCGCTCAACCGATTGGCTATAAATCTGGGATGGGCTGTGGGTGGTGCTATGGGTGGTATTATTGCCTCGCATAATTACCAGTTGTTGTTTTGGATTGATGGATTGACGAATATTGGCGCTGCACTACTGCTAATGGCAGTACTATCACCATCCAAAAACAGTCAGACACCATCAAAGAAGGATATGGAGGTTCATAGCGGGCCAAATCCGGCATTCAAGGATAAGCTCTACCTGCTATTTATCTTCCTGACCATTTTATTTGGTTGCAATTTCTTCCAAATTTTCGCTACTCTACCCGTGTTTTTCAGGCTGGAACTACATCTCACACCCTATGTCATTGGCCTTATTATGGCTCTTAATGGACTATTGATTGCCTTGTTTGAAATGGCTATAGTATTTACACTTGAGCCCAAAGGGAAAAACCTGCAATATGTGATTATTGGCACTCTATTGGTTGGGTTATCTTTCGTGGTATTTAATCTATTTCCCGGCCAATATGCCGTAGCCATATTTTCGACACTATTACTAACCCTTGGTGAAATGCTCTCTATGCCTTTTATGAATACCTTCTGGGTGAGCAGGACTAATAATAGCAACCGTGGGCAATATGCAGGCTTATTTACTGCGGCGTGGTCAATAGCCCAGGTAGTAGGTCCTTATGCAGGCACACAGGTGGTGCATAAGTATGGGTTTAATGTGCTATGGTGGATTGTTGGGGGTATTAGTATATTGGCATCGATAGGGTATAAATCTTTGGATACAAGGCATAGGCAGGGGTAAAAAATCAATCAACCTATTAGTATCTGAGAGGATTGAAATTAACACAACATAAAAATATAGCGACCAGTTACCTATATGATGGCTTCATCATTCCATTGTAGATAGATATAGACTTCTTTAGCTTATACTTATTATTAAATAATGCAAACTCAGCACCAAATGCCATTCCAAAACTTACACCTATCATACTAAGACCCAACTTTAATGCTCCGCTCTGGTTATCTTTCATAACAGTACCACCGGCTATTGCAGCACCACCGGCAAAGCTTGCTAATGCACCTAGAAATACCAATTCGGAAATTCTTCTGGTTTTTCTGAATTTCTCAATCTCAATATGTGCAGGACTTTTTTTAGGTATCAACACCTTGAGGGAATTATAACTCATTCATCTTTTGTTCCGGACGAAATTGACGATATCTTGATATTTAATGAATGATTTCTTTACTGATTCTGCATATTCAAGCTCTGTACTAGCATGTTTAATGTTGGAACATTCAACATCTTTCTTCAGTACAGAGTCTATATGACTTTCGTTTCTAGTTGGTTTATACACACAACATACATCTTCTGTGTCATCGAGAAATCCTATAATATCCCCTACTTTAAACGAAGTAGATATCAGCTCAACGTTCTTGAGGAGTTTCTCGATGTGTGAGATTTTTATTTTACGGGGGAACTCGACATGAGACGCAACTCCGATGCTGCTTATTTGTTAACATCAAGAATAATAACATAACGTTAATGATAAATTAGCAATTCATACAGTTCTTTGCTTACGGTTTTCCACTGGTAGTGTCAGTGATAAGCATCTCACTTTTCATAAATTCTCAATTCTGTGGAAAATTAACATTTAAAGAGATTTTAAAAACATGCATTTTAAAGAATACAATGTCATTAAATGAAAAACAAATATCTAATTTAGATTTTCGAATGTATTTACCCAATGACAAGGTTAGAAGTAAGGGTACCTATTATAAATTACTTGTTGTTTTGTCTCTGGAAGTG
>CAIWHI010000165.1 GCA_903912435.1 uncultured Bacteroidota bacterium
AGTGGGGCTACACCAGACTACCAATTTCGCCTACCCTGCCATCACCTATTTTGCTGCAGACATGGCTGGTAAGGTAGCCAAACTCAAAAGCAATGGTTTGACAGGTTTTACTGAAGAAAGCAATGGCAATCTAAACCTCACTACACCTGAAGGGCAGCATATTTTTCTCTATAGCCTGGGTATGGGTGGCGAAGCCCCTAAAAAACAGCTGAAAGACCTGAAACTAACCATACTGGAAACAGAAAGACTATGGCTGAAAGAATTAACCCCCGAACTGCATAAGGAGGTATTATTTAATTACCCCGACGATGAGGTGATGAGCTACCTTGGTATAGCCACTCCGGAAGCACTTGAAGTGGAACGCAAAAATTGCCTGATTGGCTATACCACCTACCGCATATCTTTCAGGCGTTTCCTGCTGGTGGAAAAATTAAGTGGTAAAACCATAGGTATGGGTGGTTTTCACAATTGGTACGCAATGCACAACCGGGCAGAACTAGGCTATGTGATGATTGATGAGAACGCAAAAAACAAGGGCTATATGACCGAAGCTGTAAGGGCAATGGTGGATTATGGTTTTGATAAACTAAACCTGCAAAGGATCGAGGCATACGTAGGCAGTGCCAATATACCATCCCTGAAAATTGTAACCGGACTAGGTATGATAAAGGAAGGACTACTTAGGTCGCACTTTTACAGGGATGGGGTATATGAAGATTCGGTTTGTTTTGGATTATTGAAGAGTGAGTATGTGGCGGGGTAGGGTTACTCCAATTTGCACATTTCAAATTTTGGTAAATGAATGCCCTCTATTTACTTACAATACTGCCTTATCATTTCATCTGCTTTAGGATGCCCCAATGCTTTGGCTTGTTTCCAGTCGTTGCAAGCGGATACAAGGTTATTGGCACTTTGCCAGGCCGATGCCCTGCTAAAATACAGACGACCATCATCGGGGTAGGTCTTCAATAATTGGGTGTAATCTTGTGCTGCCCCAACGAAATCCCTGGTTTTCATTTTTAGCGCAGCCCTATTGAACATTGCCCTGTCGTAACCGGGGTTTTTATCTATGGCCAGGGTATAATCTCTCATAGCCGCCAGGGTATCTCCACTTTGTTCATTTACCCATCCACGGTTGTTAAGTGCATCGGCAAAAAAGGGTTTCAACTCCAGCGACTTGTTGAAATCACTCATTGCTGCTTTCACATTACCTGTGGTAAACAATTGCCAGCCCCTGTTATTATAACTATCTGCCTGTTTGGGATTCAGTCTTATTGATTCAGTATAATCAGCAATAGCAGATTTAGAATCCCCCATATCCTGATAAATCCTTCCCCGGTTGAAAAAGGCATCTTCAAAAGTGTGGTTCAGTTGTATACTCATGGTATAATCTTGTGCTGCTTTTTTTAGCTCACCATTTTTCTTAGCTACATTTCCCCTTAGCCAGTAGCCATAATAGAAGTCGGGGTTCTTCTCCACAAAGTCATTAAAGAGTATTGTGTCATCCTTCCATACTGTTATACGGTCGAATGTAATAGCACTACATGAAATGACAAAAACAGACACCAAAGCAATCGTAATTCCCTTGTATTTCCTCACCCCCACCAGGCTTATGAACTGACCCAAAATATAAAACAGCCCAATATAAGAGATATAGGTATACCTCTCTGCCGTAAGTGCCGACCCCACGGAAACCACCTGTAACATCACCGAAATACTAATAAGGAAGAAAGCCGCACCAAACAGGATTTCTTTCCTCAGTGCGTTTTTCCGGCTTACCAACCATATAACCAATAGCACAAAAGGCAATGATGCATAATAAAGCCAGGGAAGGTAAATACCCTGCAAAATGGGGAAATTGTGAATGATTTGCAAACCAGTAGGAGCCAGAAACTTTACTATATAAAAGGCAAGGCTGGTAGTGAATAAAAAGAAGGAATTGACTACACCATAAGAAATCATCAGTCCATTATAAGCCCCACCTGCCCTTTGTGATAGTATGGCTAGGATGCCAAACAACAGAGACAATAACAGCATAGGGGTTTTCTC
>CAIWHI010000166.1 GCA_903912435.1 uncultured Bacteroidota bacterium
AGACCAGTATTAGTAAGGAGAATATTGTCAAAAGCCAGCCCGGTAAGGTTAGATGGACTTTTTATATCCCTATGTACAAAACCAGCCTGATGTAGTTTTTTTAACTCATCTTCAAAGACATCTAGCCATAATTCTCTGACTTCTACTTCATAAGACCGGTAGTCAATAGGATAAATCCGTTCCATCACCAGCATTTCAGCCTGTAAGTCTTCATTATAGTCCATCCTGATAAATTGGACTACCAATCCATTTACTCCATTTGCAAATTTCATTTTTTCAGCTTCCGAACCTATTTCAGACCGGGTGTCATTCACATAAAGCTTGGCTACTTCTTTTTCATTTATTACAATAACCCTATTGTTTGCACCTGAAGAAAGTAACCTTGGGTATTTCATAAGAAAAATGTTTGTGATGCAAATTTATGGTTTTACCACCAATCCTAGGGCTCTATGAATTTTATGTTATCAAAATTGAATTTCGTTTTTGGTATAGGCATAATTCGGTTGTAATTTTGTACCTATTAGTAGATAATCACGCATGAATGTATTTGGTAGTTTATTCAGGGTAAGTATTTTCGGTGAGTCGCATGGGCCGTTTGTTGGTGTTACTATTGACGGTTGCCCGGCCGGTATAGAACTTACAGTAGAAGATTTGTTGCCCGACCTTGCACGGCGCAAAGCAGGTGGTATTGGCACCACACCCAGAAAGGAGGAAGACATACCTCAATTTGTAAGTGGAGTGTTTAATAATATTACCACCGGTGCCCCAATTACCATATTATTCGAGAATAATAATACCCGTAGCAAGGATTATTCCGAATTGCGTGATAGCCCCCGCCCTGGCCATGCAGATTTCGTATTGGATAAGAAATTTAATGGCTTTAATGATTATCGTGGCGGTGGGCATTCATCAGGAAGGCTCACAGTGGCCATGGTGGCAGCAGGTTGTGTAGCCAAAAAAGTGTTGGAAGGAATGGATATTACAGCTACTCTGGAAGAAGCTGGTGGCGATACTGATATTGTTGAGGCACTGAAAAAGGCAGTGGCTGAACAGGATAGTATAGGTGGCATAATAGGTTGCAGGGTTACAGGATTGCCTATAGGACTCGGTGAGCCATTTTTCGATTCGGTAGAATCGGTGATAAGCCAACTGGTGTTTTCAATACCCGCCGTTAAGGGGATAGAATTTGGCAGCGGTTTTGCAGCGGCAAAAATGAAGGGTAGTGAACACAATGATGCTATTGTGAATGAAGATGGGGAGACCATTACCAATAACTCAGGGGGCATAAATGGTGGCATTACTAATGGGAATGATATCGTTTTCAGGGTGGCTATAAAGCCTACAAGTAGCACCCCTAAGGAACAGCAAACCTGGAACAAATCAACAAAGTCTGTAAGGTCGCTTAAGGTTAAAGGTCGCCACGATTTATGTATTGCTCTTAGAGCGGCAGTGGTGGTTGAGGCAGCCGCTGCTATTGCACTTGCCGATTTATATATGATGAATATGGCCTACCATATAGTAACCTAAATACGCTTAGAATAGGACAACATGACTATTAACGCAGTTTTATGAATAAAATAGGAATCTAATAGTTGAGGAAGCTTAATTTTATGCACTTTCCAAAAATACAGAATGAAGAAATTATTTATATTTAGTGTGGTTTTGTTGGCAGGATTGAGCAGTTTTGCCCAGAGGAGAACATCGGTTTCTGAGCAATCCTTGAATAGTTTTACTAATGCTGCTTTACCGTTTCAGAATAATGCACTTGGTCGAACAACGCATATTGGTGACACAGTAAGACTGAATAATATTGCCGATACTTCTTCACTCGTCATTTACAAATTGGGTAGCAGGGATAGTGGATTTGTAACTGGTACCAATTATTGGAATGATATGGCTTTTGCCGAGCGTTATAGCTTTAACCAGCTTGATAGCTCAATGGTGGTAATAGGTATTTTTGCACAGTTTGCAGGCCATGTTAATACCGCTTCTACCAAGTCTATTGCTTTTAAGGTTTGGGGTTATAGCGATACCCAGAGAATCACAACACATCTCTACTACACTGGCTACCCTAGAGGTTTAAATGATTCATTTGTAGTGCCTGTTACCCAATTAGGTATTGGCCCTGTAGCCGATACTATGAAAAAGTTTATTTTTTCAACTCCTACCAGCGCATTGGCGGGACCATTCTTTGTAGGTTATAGTATCAATTATAATTTTGCTGACCTTGCTGGTGATACTATTGGTTTGGCTAGCAGCAGGAATGGTGTTGCAACCGGTAGGGATACCAATATATATGTTAATATTACCGACTTTGGCGATACTGTTACAGATACATTTATATATGTACAGAATGCCACTCAGGAGTCTGATGGAAAGTGGTATGATAATTATACTCAAAACGACTCTATTAAAAACAACTTGGCTATATACCCTATAGTAATCATTAAAAATCCAACAGGTATTAATAGCATTACCAGAAATGGCCTGAAATTCTATGGTAATTACCCCAATCCAACCTATAGCTCTACCCACATTAAGTTTGAACTAGCTGATGCGGCTGGTGTATCATTACAGATATTCGATGTGGCAAACAGGCTGGTAAGTGAATTGAAACAAACTAACTATAGTGCCGGTGAGCATATTATAGATGTGAATACTACTACACTTGCCACAGGTGAATATATCTACTTACTCAAAACATCAGCAGGTGATGGTATGGCAGGAAAGATTATTGTAGGCAAATAATTATGATCTTCATATACAACATAAAAGCCCCTGAATTTCAGGGGCTTTTATGTTGTAACAATTATTCACGCCAGTAAAAAAGCTCAAAAAAGAAAATATGCCAAATGTAGTTGATGCGGCAATCCCCCTTGTGCGTAAGCGAAGGGGGATGTCTGTTATTATTATTGTTACTTTTTATTACGTGAAACAATAAAATCTACCCTTTCGCAACCTTCACAATATCCAACACTTCCAGTATGTTTTTATCATAACCCTTTAAGGTCACATTTATCATTGCCTGTCCCAGTTCAGCCAGGGTTGACATGTATTTCGACATAAAAGGTTTTAGGATAGGGTAGAGCCAGGACAGGTATTTATAATATTTCAGCGTATTTTTCAATCCTGGGGTAGGGTGCATATAGCCCGGACGGAACATATAGGCTTTCTTAAAAGGTAGTTTCATCAGGTCATTTTCTGTTTTGCCCTTTACCCTTGCCCACATGCTTTTGCCTTTTTCAGTACTATCAGTAGCTGCACCAGATACATAACAAAAGGTCATGCCCGTATTTAACCTGGAAAGTGTAGTGGCAACATTTATAGTAAGTTCATAGGTCATTTGGGTGTATTGCTGTTCCTTCATTCCAACAGATGAAACACCCAGGCAAAAATAGCAGGCATTATACCCGGTTAATTGCGATTCTATTGATGAGAAATCAAAGAAATTGCTATGGATAATTTCCTTAAGCTTAAGATGGTTTATACCTGATGGTTTACGGTTAATGATCAATACCTGTTCCACATCTGCACTATTCAGGCATTCATGCAGCACACCTTCTCCTACCATGCCGGTAGCCCCGGTGATAATAGCTTTAATTTTCATTTTACAAAATTAACGAATGGGCCTGACTATTGTTCTTATGCTTTTCAATTCTGTAATAGACTTTGATTATCAGATACTTCTGTAAATGACAGTCTTAATTTTTATTTAAAATACTAATAGCATTTCAGCTATCCCTAAATTTGTCCAAAACATACTGATTATGAAACAAAGAATCATTGTTATCTTCTCTATTCTGGGCCTAATAATAATCTCAACTAGTAATGCCGATGCGGCATATAAAATTAAAAAATCACACGCCCAAGCCATAGAAAATCAGTTCTCAGTCGCCCCAATTTCAACCCCCATTATCAATTCTAGGGAAACTAATACCGATGTAACGGCAATTAAGCACTTACATCAAAAAAGATCCTTGATATCCTGCATTGTCAATTATTTGTTACCACATGATGAGGCGTTAATACCCTTACCTGTATATATTATTTTGGCTTTCCCTTTTTTGGGCTGGTTGGCTATGGGGATAAATGATGATTTTACAGGTGATGACTGGTGGATTTGCCTAATTCTTTATTGTTGTTTTTGGTTGCCAGGTTTTGTATTTACATTATTGAAAATGAGGAAATACTACCCGGTTCATGAATTAATTGAAGGCAAAAGCAAGCACAAATAGGGCAGTAGTAAGTAATAACTAATAAGTTAATTATCAAAGTCCTCATTAATTTCAGAAGCTATACCGGTAAGGTCATATATGCTTTGTATGTCCTTTAGGATGGCTTCAAAATTTATATTAAGGTCTTTTAATATGCCTGTATGTAAATCGAATACCCAACCATGCACCACAGGGTAGCCTTTTTTCCTGAATGATTTTTGTACACCGGCAGTTTTAATCACATTGGTGGCCTGCTCCATTACATTTAGTTCCACAAGCCTGTTGTAACGCAGGTGTTCATCGGTAATATTATGCAATTCATCTGCATGTAACCTGTATACATCACGAATGTTTCTAAGCCATGGATTCAATATGCCCATATCCTTGGGCTGCATAGCGGCTTTAACGCCGCCGCAATTATAATGCCCGCAAACTATAATATGCTTTACAGAAAGGTGCTTTACAGCAAAATTGATTACTGAAAGTACATTGAGGTCGGTATTATTAACCAGGTTGGCCACATTGCGGTGAACGAATACCTCACCCGGTTCCAGACCCATTATTTCATTGGCCGGTACCCTGCTGTCTGAACAGCCTATATATAGGTAGTCAGGATTTTG
>CAIWHI010000167.1 GCA_903912435.1 uncultured Bacteroidota bacterium
CCACTTTCTGGAAATAAAATATTTTCGATATGGGGCAATGGGTTTGCTGCAAGTTATTGGTTGTTAATTACATGTGTGTATTTGTAATTTCCCCAAATGCCCCATTGTTGCCACATACTACCCCATTTTTTTGAACTTTCGCCATTGTTGGTGTTTTCACCAACAATCCTTTTGTATAGCAGATTTGAAGAGCACGTATCGAAATATCGTTTCCGGCTAACCTCGAAAGTTGTTGGTGAAAACACCAACAACCTGCAACTATCAATAATGTTGGTTCAGACATTTCTTGAGTGAACAGTTATTTTGGGTGATTTAATCTTATTACCCGATTGTAGGCTTTTTTCATAAACTTCAATCTGACGCCTTATTTCGGGCATAGCTTTCCTCATGCCATCCAGAATTTTTGCTACACGCTGCTCAGTATTTGAAGACTTATTCATAGTGCAAAAATAAGAAAAATGATTGATTCCCAATTCTGGTAAATTTGTAAATTGAAAGCTAACCATAAACTGGATATAGCGGTTCTCCTCATTTAATAAACTTAACTAGGCAAGTTAAGTTTATTACTAGCCCCTGCTTTTGGGCTGGGGTAAAATAATCTCAAAAAATAGTCATTAGTTGCAATTCATCAATGATAGTTTCCTCGGATCCCAATTTGGGCTAAAGCCCATTTTTTTATTAGCTCCTTACCCCACCCTAAAGGATGGGGCTATTGAAAAAACTATGTTATATATGCCTGAATAAATAATTTTCGAGTAGCTCCTACTAATAAATTTGCTTTAATGCCTTTGATACCAATAAAACTTTCTCCTTTGCTACATGGTTGCGATTTAAGATGGATAGGATTTTATTGTAGTAAATTTTCAAATTTTCTGTTGAGTAGATTATGTTCCAATATGTGCGATTGTCTTTAAGAAAAATAGATGTAGATGTTCCACTTCCAAAAGATGACTTCTTATTTTCTGTATCACTTCTACTTAATTGAAGTGAATCAATAAGCTCATTAAATATACCATAGCTAAATCTGAAAAATATTCCTTCCGGATCTTCTTTGTATATTTTTTTGTCCTTAAACTCAATTTGCCAACTAGAATCTCTTTCATTAAAACTAGAGTCAGAATAAAAAACGACTGAACGTGGGTACATATCAGTACCTCCGTAAATACTAAAAATGACATAGTTGCTTGGCCCTTGTGCTATTAGTTGGATTGGAAATAAAACCACGAATATACCTAACAAACATCTATACATATGATTTATTTTACAAGTAACGCATAATAAAGCTAATTTAGCGCCTAATTACCCCTACTCCCATCAACCTATATACTGCAGCTTTAAGGGTTTCTTCTTTTTTGGCAAAGCAGAAACGGATGAGGTGGTCATCGTGCTTGTTTTGGTAGAAGGCACTTACGGGTATGGTGGCGACACCATGCTCTCGGGTGAGCCATTGGGCAAATTCCATATCGGGCATATCGCTGATGCGCTCATAACTAGCGACCTGGAAATAAGAACCCTTTGATGCCTTGTGGATGGTAAAGGGAGTTTGCTTGATTAGGTCCAGAAAATAATCCCTCTTTTTCTGCATTACTTCGCCTACCGGTTGGGCTACGCCTTTTTCTATTATATTGGCAAGGGCATATTGTGCAGGGGTATTGGTGGTAAACGACAGAAACTGGTGCAGCCGCCTGAAGGCCACCGTGAAGGCAGGAGGGGCTATGCAATACCCTATCTTCCAGCCCGTATTATTATAAACCTTGCCAAATGAATACAAGGCAAAACTCCTTTCCCTCAACTCGGGATGCTCTAATACCGAATAATGTTTTTGGCCATCGAAAACCAATTGCTCATAAACCTCATCGGCCAGTATTACTATATTGGTATCCCTTACTATTTCGGCCAGGGTATCCCAATCCTGCTGGTCCCAAATAGCACCTGTGGGGTTATGAGGGGTATTGATAATAATTGCTTTGGTGCGGGGGGTAATGGCTGCCTTTACCTTGTTCCAGTCAACCTGAAAATCGGGGGCGGTGAGGCCTACAGGTACTGCCTTGGCCCCGTTCATTTCTATATTGGGGATATAACTATCGTAGGCGGGTTCCAGCAATATTGCCTCGTCACCAGGCTGTAGCACTGCCGCAAAGGCAGTATAGATAGCATAAGTGGCACCGGGGGTAACTGTAACCTCGTTATCGGCATCTACTTTTACGCCATACCGTTTCAGGAAATCGGCAGCAATGGCCTGCCTCAAAGGCGGGAAACCGGGCATTGGGGCATACTGGTTGAAGCCGTTTTTAGCCGCATCAAACAGGAACTGTGACAGGGCATCATCAATAGGAAAATCAGGGAAACCCTGCGACAGGTTGATTGCACCATGTTGTGTAGCTAGCGCACTCATCACCGTAAATATTGTAGTGCCTGTGGCCGAGTGTTTTAGCGGGAATTCAATTCCGAATC
>CAIWHI010000168.1 GCA_903912435.1 uncultured Bacteroidota bacterium
GGTTCTGGAGGTTTTATAGCCCTTGATGAAGACCAATGTGTGGTTCGCCATACCATGACGCTTGCCCGTTTCTATAATCATGAAAGTTGCGGTCAGTGCAGCCCTTGCAGAGAAGGTACTGGATGGATGTACAAGATATTGAAGAATCTGGAGTATGGAAAAGGCAAGATGAGTGATATCGACCTGCTATGGGATATCCAGCGCAGGATAGAAGGTAATACTATATGCCCACTTGGTGATGCAGCGGCATGGCCTGTGGCAGCAGCCATCAGGCATTTCAGGGATGAATATGAGTGGCATGTGAAAAATCCGGAAGAGTCGCAAAGGCGCAATTTCGGTTTGGCTCATTACGCCGACCCGATTCATATACCTATGGCTTAAGGGAATATGTAAACAATTGTATGGGTCTAGTATATGCCGACATAAAATTATCGAATCCATTAATACCAGAACAAATGCCTCTGGAGGTGAATTGTTTGGTAGACAGTGGATCAACATTTTTGTGCATCCCGCAACATGTAGCACTGCAGTTAGGATTAAAAGAGCAGCAGAAACGGGAAATAGTTTTGGCAGATGAAACCACAAAATTAGTACCCTATGTAGGTCCGGTTAAAATAGAGTTTGGTAACCGTATTTGTTTTGTGGGTGCCATGGTTTTGGGTGAAAAGTGTTTGTTAGGTGCAGTACCAATGGAAGATATGGATTTGGTCATTCACCCCAGGTATTTCAAGCTTGAGGTTAACCCTGAATCACCAAATATTGCAAGAGGTTTAGTAAAATAGGAGAATGAGTAACCACATAGAAAATTTAGAAATAACCAACTTTAAATCCATACGCCATCAAAAAATTGATGGTTGTAAAAGGATTAATGTGTTTATTGGTTATCCTAATGTGGGGAAGTCAGCTATTCTTGAGGCAATTTCATCTTTGAGTTATTTACAAGAGGATTTTAATAAGGACTTTAATAAACTATGCAGAATCAAATTTTCGAATGAGCTATTTTTTAATGGTTTAATTAGAGAGCCGGCAACTATTGGCATTAATGGTGATACTAAATTGACTTTTCAGTATGTTTCTGAACAAGCAATAAAGCTTAAAATTCAATCAATCGCTTTCCCTAATGAGGTGCCTTTCAGAGAAATAACATTTACTGATGGTAGGCTTGTTTCAAGCAGCCAATCTTCCCAAAAAACTGAATTGAATATTAGGAAATACTTATTTCAAAATAATTTTAATGATTTCAAAACAAATGGGCTTGTTTTAGAATCCCCAGATGGCAAAAATTTGGTCGATATCATTCAGTTTAATAAAGAACTAAGGAAAGAAGTAATAGATTTATTTAAGGCAAATGGATTGAAGTTAAATATTGACCAAGGGACTAATTCAATAAAAGGATTTAAGCAATTGGAAGACGATTTGGTTTTTACGATTCCGTTTTACCAAATGGCTGATACGCTACAACGGTTAATTTTTCATCAAGCAGCCATTTTGAGCAATACAGATACCGTATTACTATTTGAGGAGCCTGAAGCTCATATGTTCCCTCCGTATATAGCAAAGTTTACAAGTGAGATAATTTATGAGGAGGGAAGAGGAAATCAATATTTCATTGCTACACATAGTCCATTTGTATTGAATGATTTTATGGAGGAAGCAAAAGAAGAATTGTCCATATTTCTTGTGAGTATGAAAAATGGAGAAACAAACATCAAGAGATTGAGTGACGAAGAATTAATTGAAGTGTATCAATATGGGGTAGACTTATTTTTTAATCTAGAAAGCTACCTTGACTAAATATGGTACATTATTTGGTTCCAGAATGCTACTTTGATACGGTTTTGGTAAAGAGTATTTTGAAAGTAAAAAAAGTAAATCACCAGCATGGTAGAGAATCAGTAATTAAAGAATTGAGTACCAATAAAATGTTGAAAGATGATTTTGCTGTAGGTATAATTGATAATGATAAAAAAGTACTGGAATATATTACTGATGATTGTATTGAAGTGTTGAGAACCGAAAGATTAGTATTATTGAGACATAAAACAAGGAATCATTTTATAATACAATTAGTTCCGGCACTGGAAGAATGGTTAATGAACATAATTGATGAGGGCAATATTGATGTTAGTGATTTAAATTTGCCAACCAATTTAAAGGCATTATGTAAGTTTACTAAGAGTAAATTTGTAAGCGAGGATGAGGATTTATATAGATTATGTAAGCGGTTAGTGAATAGCAATAGTAATTCAATGATTATTTTGGTGCGATGGTTAACCCATTTATACCAAAATCATAGGAATACAAAGATTGAAGACATGAAGGCTCTGATTAATATTGGTGCCTAAAAGTAAAATAAGAGTTCTTTATTTATAATATTATAAGAAAGTGAACCACCAATTTGTGGGCTGCTTTTTATTCTTTATATTTTTTATTTATGAAGGTTACAATAGATAATATCAGTATTGATGTGCCGGCAGGCACCACCATTCTGAATGCGGCCAGGATGATAGGAGGTGACGTTGCGCCCCCTGCAATGTGCTATTACAGCAAGCTGGAAGGTAGCGGTGGAAAGTGCCGTACCTGCCTATGTGAGGTTAGTAAGGGTTCTGAAAAAGACCCACGCCCTATGCCAAAGTTGGTGGCTAGCTGCCGTACCACCGTGATGGATGGTATGGAAGTGAAAAACATGACTTCTGATAAGGTAATTGATGCTCGTAAGGGTGTGGTTGAATTCCTATTATTGAATCATCCCCTCGATTGCCCGGTTTGTGATCAGGCTGGTGAGTGCGACCTTCAGAATTTGAGTTACAATCATGGTAATGAGGGTACCCGATATGAATTCCCCCGCAGGACATTCGAAAAAGAAGACATTGGGCCTTTTATTTCCCTGCATAAGACCCGTTGCATTATGTGCTTCCGTTGTGTGTTTACTGCTGAGCAGCTAACCGAAAGGCGTGAGCATGGCATTCTGGAGCGTGGTGACCATGCCCAAATCAGCACTATGCTGAATAAGGCCTTGGATAATGAGTTTATAGGAAATGTAATTGATGTTTGTCCGGTAGGGGCGTTAACTGATAAAACATTCAGGTTTAAAAACAGGGTTTGGTTTACAAAACCTGTAGATGCACA
>CAIWHI010000169.1 GCA_903912435.1 uncultured Bacteroidota bacterium
GCCGGAGGCACTATTGACTGATGCTGCAACCGAGGATGATGACCAGCTACCTAATGGGGAAATATCTGTAAGGGAAATGGTATTACCAGTACATACAGTAGATGGTCCGGTTATAGTTCCTGCTATAGGCATTGAATTTATTGCCATTGTTTTGGTGGTAATGCAAGTGCCGGGTAAGGTATAGGTAATTACTGTAGTTCCTGCCGAAATTCCATTTATCCAACCAGAGTATGCATTTATGGTAGCTACACTTGTCCTGCTGCTGGTCCAGGTGCCACCACCAAGACTATCTGTTAATGGTGTTGATGACCCAATACATACTCCGTTTGCACCCCTTATGACTCCAGGAACTGGATTAATTATAAACGGTGAGCTACCAAAACATCCTGTTGAAGTATAAGTATAAGAAAGCGTTGCAGTGCCGGGACGGGCTCCTACCAATATACAATTCCCCGCTCCGGTGACAACTACTGTTGCAATGGCAGGATTGGTACTGGACCAGGTGGCTACAGTAATTGAATCGGTTAGTGTGACAGACCTGGTATTACCCAGGCATATGTTTATCGGACCTGTTATTGAAGATAAAACTGGTGCAAAGTTTACGGAGATGGTTTTGGTTGTTAGGCAACCACCCGGCAAGGTATAGGTTATTATGGTTGTTCCTGCTGAAACCCCGGTTACAAGCCCTGAGATGGTACCGATGGTGGCTACACTGGTTCGGCTGCTGCTCCATCTGCCGCCTGAGATGCTATCTGATAACGAAATTGGAGAACCTGTACATACTCCCCCTGCACCTCTTATTAAAGATGGCATTGCATTCACTGTAGCCTGTAAAAGGGCTGCACATCCGGTGCTTATATAGGTAAAAGAAATGGTAGCAGTACCTGCGCTTATTCCATTAATATTACCAATGCCCGGACCAGCGCCTGAAACTGTTACTATACCTGGATTTGTACTTGTCCAGGAAGCAAAGCTCGTATCTGTTACACTGATTGACCCAGTGTTTCCGGCACAAATACTTAGGGATCCAGAACTAAGTGATAAATAGGGGGAAATATTAACAGTAATGGTTTTGGTTGCAATACAACTGCCCGGTAATGCATACGTGATTATAGTTGTACCGGAGGATAGGCCGTTTATTAACCCTGAAGAGGTGTCAATTGTGGCTACCCCAATATTACTACTACTCCAAAAGCCGCTAACTATGGTATCTGAGAGTGATGCTGGAAACCCGGTACATAATCTGTTAGCACCAATAATAGGCGCAGGCATGGCATTGACATTAATGTGAATAGTGTCTCCACAACCTGATGAGGTATAGCTAAAAGTTATAATAGCTGTGCCGGCATTTATCCCCACCATAGTGCATGATGCGGGTCCGGTACTGGTTAATGAAGCTACAGAAGTATTTGAGCTTGTCCAGGTAGTTGCCCTTGTAGTATCTATTAGCCTGTAAGAAAGAGAAGAGCTTGAGCATAAGCTTCGAGCCACAGTTAATGGCGATAGTACGGGCACAGGTGTGATAGCTATCGTTTTAGTGATAAGACAACTACTTGGTAAAGCATAGGTGATTACAGTTGTGCCTGCCGTGATACCATTGACTATACCCGATGAAGAACCTATTGATGCTACACTTGTCCTGCTGCTACTCCAGATACCAGCACTAGTACTATCAGTAAAAGTTATGCTGGTACCAAAACATAACCCGGTTGAACCCTGAATGGTACGTGGTATTGGATTTACAGTGACTTGCATCATAACACCACACCCTGTAGTAGCATAGGTATAAGAAATTATTGCTGTGCCTGGTCCCGCACCTGCCATAATGCATGTGCCAGGACCCGAACCAGCCACTGTTGCTACAGAAGTGTTAGTACTAGTCCAGGTGCCAAGGAGGGTGGTGTCAATAAGCGTAGTATAACTGCCATAACAAATATGGTTAGTACCAAATATAGGGCCAATATGGGCGGGTGGCATTACCATGTAATGGAGCGTGGTGGTGTCGGTTGTAAGGTAGTCTGTTACCTTGACTTTGAAAGAATCAGGACCTATGTATCCTGGTGTAGGGACATAATACATGCCAGACGCTAATAGCACAGCTCCATTTGATCTTGACATACCGCTTGCTACAATTGTTCCATGTAGTGGAGCCATAATCAGGGTCCATTCTTCGATTTCATTTCTATCTGAATCTACAATTGCCAAAAGGTTTTTAAGACTATCGGTAGGTACATCGGTACAAAAGTTGATAGTTTGGTTATGTCCATTGATGAATTTGGGAGGGCGGCTATGGAGAGTAATTTTACGGATTCTAGCATCATATGCGTCGGAAAATAACAAATTACCCTC
The DNA here is from genome assembly GCA_903912435.1 of uncultured Bacteroidota bacterium. Taxonomy (GTDB): domain Bacteria; phylum Bacteroidota; class Bacteroidia; order Chitinophagales; family Chitinophagaceae; genus Nemorincola. The sequence continues at coordinate 2,350 of CAIWHI010000169.1, forward strand.
ATTGTCAAAAGCAAAGCCAAAAAGCAAACTTATAGCTGCATTTGTAGCGCATTGGCCCTCAATGACATTTGTATCAGCAATTCCGTTACCTGCAATTGTTGTTATTATTCCGGTATTGCTGATTTTTCTTATGCTTAATTGCTGGGAAATATAAATATTACCAGCAGTGTCCATAATGATTCCATATGAACCTTCTAAACCCGCATTTGTTGCAGGCCCGCCATCCCCACTAATTCCAACTGCCCCTGTACCTGCAATTGTACTAACTATTCCCGAACTATTGATTTTTCTAATCCTATAATTGGAAAAGTCTGATAAATATAAATTACCTGAATTATCTTTATAGATACCTTCTACATTGTGAAAGCTTGCATTTGTTGCCGGCCCTCCGTCTCCAGTAAAGCCTACAGTCCCATTGCCTGCTATATGAGTTACGATTCCTGAACTATTAATAGAGCGTATCCAACTAGCATCATTGACTATTATATTACCGGAATTATCGTAAAAAACATCTTGTATATAACTAAAACATGCAGATGTAGCCGGTCCCCCATCACCTGAAGTAGTATTAGTAGGGCATGATCTGCTACCAGCGATAGTATTTATTATATCTGATGTGTTTATTTTTTTTACATATCTAAAGCTGTCAGCTATATAAACGTTTCCATTATTGTCACTTGCTAGGTTAAAATTAATAAGCATTGAAGTAGAAGCAGGAGCTCCATCTATATTATGGCCTCCAATACCTGTACCAGCTATGGTGCTTACAATCCCATTACTATCTATTTTTCTTATTTTCCATCCGCAAGGATCTGAAATGTAAATATTATTATGAATATCCCTAACAAATGAATATATGCAACTGAAGGAAGCAGCTGTGGCCTGCCCACCATCTCCACCATCATAGTGTGCGCCTGTGCCTGCAAACGTGGTAATATATTGTGCTGTTGACAATTGGAAGCACAAATTGAATAGTAAAAAAAAAGTAAGAATTCTTATAAAATAACTCATTTTATTCCATGGTTAATCGGTGCTATTTGGATGTCTTACAGTTAAATAAGTGCTTATTTTGAATTCGTTAGCCAATGAAATATGGAGTCAGAAAGAATAGGTACAATATTTCACTTTATTCAGTAAAATTACAATACTTTAATAAAAAATCCAAAAAGAAAATTTCCTTATTCCACCATCATTTTTTGCACGGTTTCGCCATCCGGGGTGGTGAGGAAATAGATTCCGGAGTAATGGCGGATAAATTAGTGTTGATGAGTTAAAAACTTCCTTATTTTGCTTCCTCAATAATCATCTGCCCTATGCTGCGAATTTCTGTGTTTTTTTTGGTGTTTGTGAGCCTGGCTTTATCCTCTTGTGGGCAGGGTGCTCATGTAAATCCGACAGGGACAGCACTGAAGGACAGGATAGTGGCGCCGAATGGGTATACCAGGGTGGCGGAAAAAGAAGGGTCTTTTGGGGCTTACCTTAGGGTATTGCCACTGAAGCCTGATGGGTATCCGGTGCATTTTTACAATGGACAAATTAAGGATAAGAAAGGGGTGTATATGGCTGTGGTGGATATGCCTATAGGCAATAAGGACCTGCAACAATGTGCTGATGTGGTAATGCATGTGAGGGCTGAATACCTGTATAGGGCGCATAAGGAGGACCTGATTCATTTTACCTTTACCAATGGTTTTAAGGCTCCATATACCAAGTGGATGGAGGGGTATAGGATTGTAGTGAAGGGCAATAATGTGGAATGGGTGAAAAAGGCAGTGCCTGATAATTCGTTTGCGGGTTTTACCCAGTATATGGATTATGTGTATACCTATTGTGGTTCGCTATCGCTGTCTAAGGAGTTGAAAAAGGTATCTATTAAGGATATGCAGCCTGGGGATGTTTTTATAAAAGGTGGGACACCTGGCCATGCTGAAATAGTGCTGGATGTGGCAGCTAATGCTGCGGGGAAAAAGGTGTTTTTATTGGCCCAGAGTTATATGCCTGCGCAAGAAATGCAGGTATTGCAAAACCCCAGGAATGTGAGCCTTAGTCCGTGGTATGAATATAATGATGGGGATGCAAAAATTACCACCCCCGAATGGGAGTTTTTCCCCGACCAGTTAATGCGTTTTGAAGATAAGTAGATGAATAGTAAAATGAAGTGGATATGGGTGTTGATAATTATGGTTTGCGGGAATGTAGTGCATTGCCAGCAGGGGAGTGTGAATGTTTGTAATGAATTCAATACCCTGACTACCAGGATACGGGACAGGAAAATAGATAGGAAGAGTGTTTTGGTGGCCATACAGGAATTGTTGCCACGTGTAAAGGAATATTATTATAAGCATGGTGGTATGGATGACCATGATAAAACCTGGCATTTCCCGATGGATGGGTATACTGCTAAATCGGCCGGTGGGGTAAATGGCAGTGGGTATGTGGCTAGTGGGTATGACTATTTTGATGGGAATAAACATGGTGGGCATCCGGCGCATGACTTGTTCATTGATGATAAAAACCAGGACTGCCTGGATGATAAAACCCATAAACCGGTAGATGTTGTGTCGGTATGTAATGGTATAGTGGTGGCTATTGAGGATGTATGGGATAGTAACAGTGTGCAAAGGGGTGGTAAGTATATTTGGGTTTATTCGCCTGGAAAAAA
>CAIWHI010000170.1 GCA_903912435.1 uncultured Bacteroidota bacterium
AAAATGGATTCAGTGGTTAAAGCTCGTGATGCTGAAAACCAGGCTAAAACTGACTCTACCTTGAAAGCAGTTGAAAAAATGAAGGCTGATTCTACTGCAGCAGCGGCAGCAGCCGAAGCTAAAGCTAAAGAAGAAGCTGAAGCAAAATCTCATAAAGGTGGTCATAAAACTGCAAAAGCCCCTGAACCAAAACCAACTCCAGCTCCAGCACCACCGCCTCCACCACCAGCAATTGGTATTAAGGGCCATGAAACTAAAACTACTGGACCTGCAACAGCTCCAGCAGGTGGAATTGGTATCAAAGGACACCAGAAACAAATAGAACAACAAAAACAACAAGGTAAATAATTTATTTACCTAATGCATAAATAAAAGAGGGTGCTACAATAATTTGTGGTACCCTCTTTCATTTATTTCAACATATCCTAGCCCTATGTTGAATACTCAATTTCTTTATAATTTATTATATCAATAAAAAAGCCCCACAATTGTGAGGCTTTTTTATTGATATAAAGATTTTATTATTGCTTAGCAAAATTTGTGAATGTATAAATTGTAGTACCAAGACTTGATGATTCAGTCAATACCAGATTAGCAATTGTACCTGTAATAGTACCTGTGCCAGTGTAGGTAGCTACAATACCACCAGTATATGTTTTAGTTGTAGTTGGGATTGTTAATACAGTACCAGCTGTACCAAAATTTGACAAAATTACAGGGAAACTAAATACATTGATATTTGAGCTATCATTAATTGCCAGGCTCATTTTGTAATAGGTAGTATCAGTTGAGTAGGTAAATACAAGATGATAATCATTGTAAGAACCAGCCCCAGTTGCATCAGAATAAGTTACATTTCCTTTGTAATTATTAGCAAAAGAAGACCTGTACACAGTTTCACAGTTTGTACCTGTAACACCAATAGGGCATGTACATGTACCACCACTACATACGCCATCATTCTGGCAGGAAACGTCCTTGCATTTGTCCTTACTACATGATGAATAGATTACAGCACAAAAAGCACTGAATGTTAACATTGCTCCGAAAGCGATTTGTTTGATTAGCTTCATAAAAATTTAATTATTTAGTGAAATTTTATAGGGCAAAGTTAGGGATTAGGGACAATTCTGCCAAACAAAACCGATAAACAAGATTGTTATTTAATACTTAATAATTGAGGCTTTATCTTCTCAACCTTTATAAGACACTAAAATACAAAGACTTAGAAACATCTTTGACAACAGACTTTTACTATCTCAAAACCTGTTTTGTTTTTTTTATCTTGTATTGTTAGTGTTAATACCTTTACAACATGAAGATTGGGTCACTTTCAAAGCTTCCTATCTATTTAATGTGTGCTTTTTATAAGGCCATTATCACTTGTTGCGCTATACTTTCAATAGCCTTTTCTACCTCAGTTTTCGCCAAAGGACCCCAATTTACTTTTGATTTTAATACCAATTGCCTTAAGGCTTACCAATATGAACTGGCTATGCACTTTACTGAGGCCAATCAAATTATGGCTGAAGAACTTAAAGCCAACCCTTACAACCTCCTGCCTACCTTTCTTGCTGATTATGAAGACTGCCTTACACTTTTGCTGAATTGCGATATGTATGACTACAATAAAAGGGTAGGCAATATGGACATTCGCCTAAAAGCATTAGAAACCGGTGATAAAAACTCACCCTGGTATCGTTATTGCCAATCAGGCATATATATGCATTGGGCCCTTGTGAACCTGCAATGTGGGGAGCAACTAAAGGCAGCCCTTAAATTCAGGAAATGTTTTGCCCTGCTTAAAGAAAATGAAAAGCTGTTTCCGGCATTTGAATACAACCAATATATAGCTAGTATGCAAGAGGCTGTGGTAGGGTCGCTACCGGGTAGTTATAAATGGATTGCAACAGTATTTGGCTATAAAGGAAATATTAAAAAAGGCATGGCTGGTATGGCCAGGTTTGTAAACACCCACAATGCCTCCCAACCCCTGTATGCCGAATCGCAGTTATTCTACTTATACGCCCGCTTTTATCTGGCTTTTGAGCAAAAGGAGGCATGGGAGTATATGAATAGTACAGGCTTTATTACCCAAAACAACCTATTGAATACCTATGTAAAAGCTAGCCTTGCCCTGGATTATCATAAGGCTGATGGGGCTATTGAATTGATCAATGCCATGCAGACAGATGTTAGTTACAATACCTACCCAATATTCAAGCACAAAATGGGTCTGGCTCTCCTCACCCGGCTCGACTCCAACTGTATAGATTACTTTAAGCAATACCTTAAAGACAATAAAAGTGATAGATATATAAAAGATTGCTGGCAAAAAATGGCTTATGCCCATTACTTGTCTGGTAATATTTTTCAGGCCAACTATTGCAGGCTTCAGGCAAAAACACAAGGCAAAGCAAGGCTTGAGGTGGATAAGCAAGCCGTAAAATTTGCTGATGGCAGCCTATGGCCCGACCGGAATTTATTAAAAGCGCGTTGGCTCACCGAAGGTGGTTATACATCCAAGGCATTTGAAATATTACATACCCTTAATCACAATGAAATAACTGAACTACCCGAAAAAGCCGAGTATTTTTATCGCCTGGGCAGGGTATACCAGGAATCTGGTGACACAAAGCGGGCCCTTGAATACTACCAGTACGCTATATATACCGGCAAGAATCTGCATGAACAGTTTGCCGCCAGGGCTGCCCTGCAAAAAGGAATTATTTATGAACATAATGGAATGTTGGCCCTGGCTAAAACCAGCTATAAGGAGTGCCTGGATATGCCTAGCCACGATTTCCAGAATTCTATTGACCAGCAGGCAAAGGCCGGCCTCAACAGAGTGGAATAGATTGAAAAGCTATTGCCCTGGACAGGCAAAATGCTTACCTGATTATTTTCTGAACACTTCTATCACCAATAGCATTGGTCAATTCCAACAAATAATCTCCGGTTGCCAGGCCAGATGCATCAATAGAGTCATCTTTTATACTGCCCTTTCTTATCTCTACCCCATTTACATTCAAAATCCTAAAGTTGGAATAAATTGAGGGTGTATTAAGAATGTCCTTAACCGGATTAGGATACACAAATGAATTGGCGTTATTTGATAGGGTGCTAATCCCAACTGGGGGTAGCCATGGCTTTGCACCTATGTAGAATGCAGCAGGACATGGGTCGGTAGTTTCGCAAGAGACAATAAAACGGTTATTTGCAAACCAGCAAACCCCTTCTGTTTGCCATTCCAGGCCATTACTTATTTCCACCCTGCGCTTATTGCCTGAGAAAAACATATCTCCTTTAAAATCGCTGAGGAACCACATAAAAGAGTTGGTATGCCCACTAAAATAACCCACCAGTACTACTTCACCAGTTGCAGGGTTATAATCTGCACCTGTCAGTAATCCATTTACATCATAGCTTGTATAGGGTGATAATGCATACGTACCCGGTACTTTAGGCATTCTATACACACGTGTTTTATGATCACCCCTGTCTTTGGTGAAAATATAAAGTGAATCCTTAAAGGCCAATAATGATTCGCAATCGAAATTATGCGTGCTGCTCGATACAAAACTAGTCTGGTCTGTATAAGAATAATTTATAGCCTGGGCATTAACATGTACTACAGTACCACTTGTTATGTCAGCCTTAGCAACCTTCAGCACTTTTAAGTCGGTTCTATCCCCACTATTGTTACCGGTATTAGCTATGTAGATATAATTACTATCAGCACTTATATCTTCCCAATCTGTATTTGGGTAATTGTCTACAACTACGGTTTGCAATATGGCTCCTGTAAGGGTATCAACACTGTAAATTTCATCAGGATTGCCACTATCATTATGTGTCCATAGTTTACCATCTGTCCAAACCATACCTGATGATTCAGTAACTATTGAGCCTGGGAAAGCAGCTCTGAAAACTGGTGTATAGTGAATGGGGGCATAAACACATGAACCATCATTTACTATAGCCCCCGGATTATAATTAGTAGCGTAGGGGTCAGTACAGCCACTTTGTGCCATTGATTGTTGAAAAAATAATACAATAGAAGAAGCCAAAAGGAAATTAAAAAACCTGATATATACCATCGAAAAATATGAAAATATTAATCCGCGAAGTTATACCTATAAAAAGCAAGCAAATATTACCTCTTCATTACCTAATTGTTACCTAAAGACATATGCTCGTCTATGGCTCCTAATAATTATTTCACTCTGTTGTAATTTAGTACAAGCTCCTTTTTATTATTGTAAAATACCTGCCTAGTCCCATAAATTGGTAATTTGTGATGTATTTCATATACGCCGTTTTTACTAACATCTATATCTTACACATAGTATAATTTATATTAATTGTGTATAAGGTAAATATTCCCCTAAAACATACGTGAAAAACACCCTCAAAAGAATAGGCAACCAGGAATTTGTTTTACTTAAATTACAATTTCTATGAAAGGATACATAAGGAACGACGATTAAGTAAAGTAAACCATCTAACTTGTTCTTAATCTATTCTGAAACATAACAAAAATCATTATATAAATTGCTATCCGCGTCCCAACGACTGTCGGGATTGTGCCTTGTATAAATGAAAAATATCCACACCAAATGCAATACTATATTTAATCAATGTTCCTAAGAAAATAGCCACCAATAATGTGGGTAAAATCTGATATTTAGCTACAGAAAGTAGAACAATTGTTACTTTCGTAACCAATATTTCATATTAGGAAATACAACATCTTCTTGGGATATGTTTTTACCCGGTTCTTTGGTCATGCCAAACCATTGCAGTAAAGGCAGACCTATATAGGAGCCTGAAGAAAAAGCAATTTTCAATGCTTCGGAACCATCTTTATATCCATATGGGTGAAAAAGAACTTCCGCTTCAAGATTTAAATGGTACATAGCCGCCCACGACCAGCAGATAGTAGCCATTTCTGAGCCACCCTCGTCTAAATCACCTTTTAATTGGTCAGGGCTTTGGGCCACCGCCCTATCATGAGGTAATAAAACCGCAAGGTGCCCGGC
>CAIWHI010000171.1 GCA_903912435.1 uncultured Bacteroidota bacterium
GTTTTACAATAAATATGGCTAATCGACCGTAATAATAACAAAATTACGGTTCTTTTAATAATTAAGTACAGTTTGCAAAACTTACAAAACTTGCAAAACGGGGAAATTAGGAGTGAATTAACAGGAGAAATAACCCTATCAAAGATTAGGTAAAAACCCTTGAAAACATAACTCGTCAACTTGCATTTTTCATATTGTTTCCTATGATTTCAACATCGATGTTGCATTACTGTTGGCAAAATTGCTGAAACCCTTACCAGCATTGAACAATTTGTTTTTGTATCGGAAAGTAAATGGTGGCGAAACCATTAAATAATTACTATCACAATTCAGCATACCATTGCTCATATCAATACCAAACTTATAATAACCCATACCCTCCCAAAAAATACCACCACAATTACCCTACCAACCACCAAACTTTTCCCTATTTTTATCCTTCCAGATAACCTACCCAATCTACCCGGAAAGGTAAATTATGCAAGAGGTATTTAAAAAAACGAGGTTCGCGCCTACCCCTAGTGGTTACCTGCATGTGGGTAATATCCTATCATTTGCTATTACCGAGGCCCTTGCCAGGCGAACTGGTGCTAAAATATTGCTGCGCATTGATGATATGGATAGGGAAAAAACTGTGAGTGCCTATGTTCAGGATATTTTTGATACGCTCGATTTTCTGGAAATAGGATATGATGAGGGGCCTCGTAATTTGCACGAATATGAAACCGAATTTGCACAGGGGCATAGGGATGAACTTTATAGAAATGCCCTCAACCAATTGAAGGAAAGTGGCGAATTGTTTGCATGTACCTGCACCCGCACCAAGCTCCGCAACCTAAATCCAGACTTGGCCTATCCCGGTATCTGCAAATCTAAAAATCACTCTTTTGACGAACTTGTAAGTTGGCGTATCAATACATCAGGAGCAGGGCCAATTAATGTAAAGACCCTGGGCCGTGGCCCAATTGTAGATAAGTTGCCAGCTAATATGCAGGATTTCATCGTAAAGAAGAAAGATGGGTATGCAGCTTACCAGCTTACCTCTGTTATAGATGATGTCTATTTTGGCGTTGACCTAGTGGTGAGGGGTGCCGATTTATGGACATCTACCCTTGCGCAACATTACCTATCCTCAGTGCTTCATTTCGACTCTATAAGCCATACCACCTTTTACCACCATCCCCTGCTTTGTGATGAGGCAGGTCATAAACTATCTAAATCAGAAGGGGCTACAGCAGTTCACCACCTGCGGCAAATGAATAAAAAACCAGCAGATATTTATGAACAAATAGCACGGATGCTGGGTATAAATGCCCGGCCGGCTAGTTGGGTAGAATTAGTGGGGTTATTGGATTTTGAACGATTTGAGTCCAGATAAATCGCAATATTGATTAGCTAATAAATCTAATTGTATGAATATTAAATTTGGCCTTACTCCTGTGTTTGAAAAAATAGGAAATGAGTATATTGGTTACATAGAAGAAATACCAGGAGTCAATACCCAGGGAGCAACCATTAGTGAGGTAAAAACCAATCTTCAGGAAGCACTTGAAATGGTTTTGGAGGTCAGTAGGGAGTTGGCACTAGAAGAACAGGTTTAAGCTTACCCCCAATACTTTTAATTTTTTGTTTTACTTTTGTTTCGTTCGTGAATTTCATTAACACATAAGCTTATTCAATAATTCACCCACTAACATGGAATTTGTAAAAAACGGGAAGCAAGTGCATATATCTGTAGTTTCACCTGTTTATAGGGCTGAGTTAATTGTAGATGAACTGGTGAAACGAATAAAGGCACAGGTATCAACTATTACCGAAGATTTTGAAATTATTCTGGTTGAGGATTGTGGGCCAGACAATTCGTGGGGCAAAATTGTAGAAAACTGCAAAAAAGACCCACGGGTTAAGGGGCTGAAACTGAGTAAAAACTTTGGCCAGCACCATGCCATTACTGCCGGGCTTGATTATTCATGTGGCCAATGGGTGGTAGTGATGGATTGCGACCTGCAGGATGTGCCAGAGGAAATACCCCGTCTTTATGAACATGCCCTCAAAGGCTATGAAATAGTACTGGCCAGGCGTAAAGAACGACAGGATAAGTTCATAAAACGGATGACCTCTAAACTGTTTTATATCGTCTTCAGTTACCTTTCAGGCGTGAAGCAGGATGGCACTATAGCCAATTACGGAATTTACCATAGAAAAGTCATTGATACACTTGTAGCCATGAAAGAACCACTAAGGGCATTTGCACCTATGGTGCAATGGGTGGGTTTTAATAAAATAGCCATTGATGTTACCCATGCCGAGCGTTTTGAAGGGAAAACTTCTTACCGGTGGGGAAAACTAATAGAACTTGCATTGAATATTGCCATCTCTTATTCTGATAAGCCCCTAAAGCTGGTGATTAAGGCAGGATTACTTATGTCTCTTGGGTCTGTATTGTTTAGCATTTACAGTTTAATTCTCTATTACGAAGGCCGTATAAAAGTGCTGGGGTACACCAGCATTATTGTTTCAATATGGTTTTTATCAGGCCTTATCATTTTCATTTTGGGAATAGTAGGTTTGTATGTAGGCAAAACCTTTGATGGTATAAAGAACAGACCAATATACATTATCAATAATAAGGAGAATATAAACGAATAATTGCATAATCTGGATTACTCTGGTAGCTATGATACATCACAGGCATTCCTCATTATTGAACAGGCAATAAAAAAATAGTCGGTGTCTCTTGAGAAAGACACCGACTATTTTATATTAATCAGAATTGGTAACTATTACTTTGATATCACATAAGCTTGCTGGATGCCCATTCCTCCACCAGAGTATTGCTTTTCGATATTATAGAATACCTCATTAAGGGGATTACTATAACCAGCATAATCAGAAGGATTTGTAACCAGATCTCTAAGGAATCTTGAACCTAAATAATACACAGAACTAAATTCCACACATGTGTATTTGAGATTAATAGATTCCAGATACTTTTCGAGCTTTTCTTTTTTAATATACCGGTTGAAATCATGCTCTACCAAAGAAGGTAGATTAACAAGCGCGCGCATGGCATTCAATAAAACTAATGGTTCCCAAAAAGCTTCAGATATTACAATTGTACCACCTTTTTTCGTTACCCTAATAACTTCATTAATGGCTTGTATCTGATCCTGCCAGTTGGGAAGATTGATTATTGTACGGGTAGTGTAGGTAACATCGAATGTTTCATCGTCAAATCCTATTTTTCTAATATCTCCTACCCTGAAGTCTAATTTATCTTTTTCAGGATGATTCTCACGCTCATTTTGGGCATAATCAATCATCTTTTCAGAAAAGTCAACACCATAAATCTTTTTTGGATTTCTGGCTAACTGCCTTATCGCTGCAAAGCCATTTGCACAGCCCATATCTAGTACGGTATCGCCTTCTTTAATGTAGCTACCTATGTTCTCAACCTCAAGGTCGATTGCCCAATTGTCACCCCACGATGCGCTATGTGCTGCTTTGTGTTTTTCGGCCTGGCTTTGCCAGAAGTCTTTTATAAAATCTGCCACAGTTTTAAATTTTTTCAAAGGTAGTAAGACAATGTTGTAAAAAGCCAAAACCTTCTATTGTTTTCACCAATAGCCTCCAAATAAATCTATATACCATTCATCCGAAGGCACATATAGCGATATATTAATATATTTAATGTTTTTATTGCAAGTCTATGCAAACAACCAATATCTTCCATGAAAAACTCACCAGTAACAATATTATAATATTGATTATGACTTTTGGCTACTATATTGCCCCTTAAACTAATACTACACAAAACAGTAGGATGAAATAGATAGAGTGCTGTTGCGCATTAATTAACTACCTTATTCCAAATTTCTAATTAGATACATTGATATTTACTTACTTTTAACCCTAAATTACCATTAATTGCTATTGACAGCTAATAATTCCAAGGACATAGTAACTGAAGGATAAAACACATTGAATGAATAAAAAACTACCTGTTAATATTGCCGGATTATTAATGGTCTTTGCTATATTAACTATGCCATTGATTATAACGCATGTTGCTACCCTTACCAGTTGCGCATTATTGCTCTTATGTATTGTATCATTTTACATGGTGGGTGCTTCCTTATTGGTGCCAGTTAATATCAGCTCTACCCTATTACCACTCAGTCACACCACAATATCGGTCTTTATTGGTGCCCTTGTTACATCTATGCTGTTATTTATTACCCAGTCGGTATTTGTAATGGTTATTGTAATGCTCCTATTTATATTGTTACTGTTATTGGTCTTCAGGAAGCATATAGAGTTGAGTCTATTACCAGGTAAACCCGGCACAGTACTTTATGGCATAGTATTACTAATTATCCTGCTATTGGCTTCAGGCGATTTAAGCAAGCAGTTAACTGTAGTGCAACCCGGTACCAATTGTTATTCAATTGATAGTTACTATTTCACTTCTCTGGTTACATCATTAAGGCATGGCAGTATATTTAATGCATCCTTCGAGGTTGGCACACCTATCAATTACCAGATATTGGGTTTTTTCATACCTTCTTACCTGGCAGTAGTACTCAATATATCCAGCCATCAGGCTTTGTGGGGACTAGCCTACCCTTTCTATCAGTTTCTGGCCCTGTTGCTATGCTATGAGTTGTGTTATTTCTTCCTGAAAGACAAGGTATCTCGAACCAATTATGTATTTATTCTTATGGCTGTAGGCCTGCCTATCCTTATGGCACCCCTACATCCCTTATATCTTGCCAAAGGTGTAGTGAAGAACTTTATTTTCAATGGTCTGGGCTATCTGGTCCCTGCAGGTACTATCACCTATCCGGTAACCATAGTAGTGCTGTTATTCACATTCCTGCTTTTTTCCCGAATTGATTGGATAAGCCGCCGAATAACTGCCGATAAAGTATTTTTCAGCCTTGGGCTGGGCTTAATGGTAATTGGCAAAATACCCCTCTTTTTAGGTGCGGTAATTTTTATGGGGGTGATAGTATTGAAGCGGGTAATAACCGGTAAAGAAAGATTCATGAACTATTTCTGGTATTTTCTTTCTGCATTTGTTTTTGCAGGTATTCTGTTCAAGATATGTATGGGGCAGGCTTCAGGTGGCAGAAATTATTTCGAATTCGGGTATCTCACCCAATTATTTGGTGGCTGGTTTGGACGGAGTAATAAGGGGCTTGTTAATACACTAATCATTATGGCCCTGATGCCATTCACCTATTTACTCTGGATGGGTATCAGGATCCTGGGGCTGCTTATGCTCATTAAGTCGAAAAATCACCGTCTCCGTGAGTTATTCATTGGTATGGCCTTCACACTTTGGGGAGCCTCAATACTAGCCGCTTTTTTGCATATGCAGATAATGGGTAATGATGGCCGCCTGCTTATGGATAACACCTTCAATATTGACCAGTTTATACGGTCGGCCTTCTATATTATGACCATTGCTGCCACAATAGGATTGCTTAATCTTATGTATGGTCAGCATCTGAAACCGAGATTATTGACTGGTTTATATTTAGCCATTGGCCTATGGTGCACGCTTACACTCACCTCTCTTATCTATGCGGCCAGGCAGCACAAAAAAGATTGTGGCCCCATAGCCTGGTATGATGAAAATTACCGCTTGCTGAAAGCCGGAAAATGTAATGATGGACTTATAGTAGTAAATCCCACTACCCAATATTTTGGCAGTATGCTAGCAAGCTGCGACTATGGCCGATACTGGAGTGCAATTGATGCCAAAAGCTATAACCTATCTATAAAGAACGAATACCGCTGGAACCTTTTTCAAGAAATGCTGGTGAACCCGGCAGAAAAACAATTGGTGCAAATGAAAAATGAAGGGGTTAAATACCTGATAGCTACACCTGTAGAAGCGGCTAAAATTGCCGAAATAAGCACCCTCTTCCCCCAGCACCTGCATAAAATGAAAGATGCAACATGGGTATATGAGTTGGAATAAAGGGGGGTGGAATGGTAACAAATTGCACCGTATAAATAAATCTTTAAATTGTGCCACAGCCTGTGGCACAATTTAAAGATAAATAAATGTGTGGTTTTGGTGAGGGTAAATTACTGGTATGACAACCAAATTTTAGTACAAATGAAGATAATCGTAAATTGTGCCACAGCCTGTGGCACAATTTACAATAATATACATGTATGAATATAATAAGGGAGGAATATTATGCATGGCTGGAATCTATTAAGCAAAAAATCGGTTCAGCACAGGTAAGGGCAGCAGTTGCAGTAAACTCCGAATTGCTCAATATTTATTGGGAACTTGGCAAAGAAATAACTAGCAGGCAAGAAGATGCAAAATGGGGAGATGCTGTATTAGAACAATTGTCGATTGATTTGCGTATCGCTTTCCCAAATATTAAAGGGTTTTCTAAACGAAATCTGTATGCTATAAAACAGTGGTATTTATTTTATAAAACTAATTCAAACTTTGTGCCTCATGCTGTGTCACAAATTCCCTGGGGGCACAACAGGCTCATCCTTGCTAAAATTCGGAATACCGATGAAGCAATATTTTATGCACAGGCTACAGTGCAAAATGGATGGTCGAGGGATCAGTTAGAAATACAAATAAAAAATAATTATTACAAAACAAAGGCAAAAGCAATAACCAATTTTGCAAACACACTTCCAGCCCACCAATCTCAATTAGCAATTGAAACTTTAAAAGACCCTTATAATTTTGATTTCTTAGGCCTTGAAGACGATGCCCAGGAAAGGGAAATAGAAAGTGCTATGATTCAAAATATCACCCGCTTTCTCATGGAACTAGGTAAGGGGTTTGCTTTTGTAGGTAGGCAATTCCCTGTTCAGGTAAGTGACACCGAATATTATATTGATTTGCTTTTTTATCACCTGCACTTGAGGTGTTATGTAGCAATAGAACTAAAAGCAGGTAAATTCAAACCAGAATATGCAGGAAAATTAAATTTTTATCTTTCGGCTATAGACAGTCAACTAAAACATGCCGATGATAAACCTTCCATAGGTTTGATACTTTGCAGAACGAAAGACAAAATTGATGCCGAATATTCATTGCGAGATATTAATAAACCAATAGGTATTAGTGAATTCAATTTAATCCAAGCCTTACCACAACATTTGGCGAGCGCATTGCCAACCGTTGAGCAGTTAGAGCAACAATTAAGTAGATTTGAAAATACTGATGACTAATGCTGTAAAAACATTATGCTTCTAAATAGGTAGAATTAAGTCTGGATGCCAATAGGACCACAGTTCAAAGTGAATATTAAAAATCGCAAATTGTGCCACAGGCTGTGGCACAATTTAAAACGAAAACAATATGTTACTTTTTAAAGGTAAATTACTGATATAACAAACAAATTTTGGCTCAAATAAAAATATCTTTAAATTGTGCCACAGCCTGTGGCACAATTTAAGTAAAATATACATACGTCAAGGATGAGTAGAAGTTAGTCGATCTAAGAAACGTCCTCATCCCCCCTTACAAATTCAAAAATCCTCCTATAATTACAAATTGTGTTGTTTTCTGCATTAATTTTTGAAATTGCATGCAAAATTGAATTTAGAATTTTTACTTTTGAGTATTATAGTCAGGGTTTGCTACTTTTGAACATTATTTTGCAAAGTGAATGAGTGATCAACAGACTGTTTTTATTGCCAAAAGCGACATTAAGGCCCACGACCTGGAGCACAAACGTAAGCTTGCCTTCAATATTGGCAAGTATAACGATAGTGTAATAAAGGGTAAACAACAATTTGCAGCCCTGGAACTGGCCCGTAAAAAAGCCAAAAACATTAAATGGAAAACCATTGAAAACCTGGACAAATACCTGGAGCAGTTTGAAAAAAACTTTAGCAGCAGGGGTGGAAAGGTGATATGGGCAGAAACGGCTGAAGACGCGCTACAGGA
>CAIWHI010000172.1 GCA_903912435.1 uncultured Bacteroidota bacterium
TCTGTGGGGATTGAGCTGGCCATCGGGCAAGGTACTTACCCGGTATTGTTCGGCGGTGAATTTTGCTGTTTATAGGTACGTGATAGTGGTTGCGGTGATGCTATTGTTGCTTAAAGTATTGAAGGCGGGCTTATGGATTCGTAAAGAGGGTATTCCTTTTGTAATTGCTTCCGGGTTGCTTTTGGCTCTATATAGTTATTTGTTCTTTATTGGCCTGCAAAAAGGTTCGCCGGGGGCGGGTGGGGTATTGGTAACAACCCTTAACCCAATTATGGCCTATGCCATTGGCATCTTTCTAAGCCGGAAATTGCCCGCAAGAAATGAAGCTATTGGGTTAGTATTAGGTATTATTGCAGGATGTGCGCTTTTGAAAGTTTGGGATAGCTCGTCTAAAATTATAGATTCGGGTAATTTGTATTTTTTGCTGGCCGCATTGCTTTGGGCCAGTATGAGCAAGTTTACCTCCAAAGGTGCCAAATATGGCTCGCCACTTACTTTTAGTTTTTGGCAGTATATGGTTACCCTACTTTGCCTGCTCCCACTGACCAATTTTAAGGAGGCAATGGTCTCTACGCATTTGAAAGATGCGCTGTTCTGGGGTAATTTATTTTTTAGTTCGGCAATAGTAACGGCATTGGCTACAACGGTTTTTTTCTATTCCACCACAAGGTTGGGCGCTGAGAAGGCGAGTAGTTTCCTATTTATGGTGCCATTAGCAGCGTCAGTTTCTTCATGGCTTTTTCTTGGAGAGGTAATACATATACATACCGCCATAGGTGGTGTGCTGGGCATTATGGCTGTATATATGATTAATAAGAAACGGATGGTGGAGGGGTGATGATATACTGAACATCTTGCTACCTGGAGGCCTCACCCCGGCCCTGCCATTGACAAGTATTGTTTTTTGGGTACTTGCTGCAAAATTTATATAGCCAATCGGAGGCCTCACCCCAGCCCTCTCCAACGGAGAGGGTGCCGTATCTTGCCGTTTATGACAGTGATTTTGAGATATGTAGGGGTTGGCTATGTCATTTTCAATGAACTTTTGTGCAACAAATTTGTTACTCCGAAGGAGAGGGTGTCGTAGCCTGAAAATTAATACCTTAAATATTTAATTATTTTTCTTTACATTCCCCTAGCCCCTTCCCAACCGCACTCAGCCAACACCCCAAGGGGGAATTGCTACTTCAATGTTATTAGGCAATTAGTCTATTATTGAGCTTTTTAGGGCAGATTTATTTTTGTTTCTTAATAGCTATAAAAGCAAAAGCTGCCCTGGAAAGGGCAGCTTTTTTTCTCACTTTTCACCTTTTCAAACCTAATATCTATCGTATCCGCGCCTGTGGCCATAACAGCCCCTGCGCTCGTAATGTCTTGGTTCGCAATATCGTGGGCGGTAATAAACGGGCTCCTGGTAAGCATTTACATAAACCCTTGGTGCGCAATACCTAACCGGTGGAGGAGGAGGGCAATATACTACAGCCGGACGGTAATAGCCATGTCCGCAATGTCTCCAGGGACTAGCACTGGCTTTGGAGTTAACACTTACTGATATCATCAGTATCAGCAACACGCTCAAAACGATTCTGTTTTTCATAACAATTGCTTTAATAAAAAGATAGATGCAATTAGCTTGCCAAACTTTATCTCCCTACCAAAGAATTTTAGAAATTAACAGGTTTTAACGTTTTAGGGTGGGTTAAGGGGTTAAATCATCATCGAGGTTTATATCGTATTTTTCGAGGAGGCGTTTGAAGCGTTCTTGGTTGTGATAAGGTTTGTAAATTTCATCTGAAGTTATTGATTTTAATATAATCGATTTCTCCCTTTGGGTAGTAGATGCCAATTTAAAACCATTGTCAAGATTAAAGTAA
>CAIWHI010000173.1 GCA_903912435.1 uncultured Bacteroidota bacterium
AATGATACGATTACTTATAAAGATACATATAGCAGTAATGCGATTTTTCATCACAATACTGATTCAATGAATTTATCGCAAAATATGGCAATGATTAAGGCACAATTTGATAGCAAAATTGAAATGAAAATATTCGGGGTTCCTGAGATCTGGGAATTAGTTAATAATAATCCAGATAAGAATGGAATTAATCATTATGTCTTATCGTTTATTGATTTTCAACTAACAAAAGGCGGTAGAAGTATTAAATTAAGTATTTCTTTTTGCGATTTAATTAAAGATGGAAAACAAGTTGAAGAATATTTGATTTATGATAAATCAAGTATTGCAGAATTAATGAAATAATTGAAATATTAATTTACAATAAAAAAAAGTATGAAAAAGACAATTTTAATTGCAATTACAGCTGTATCATTATTTGCCTGTAAATCTGAAACTAAAGAAAGTACAAACATTGTTAACCCTGATCAATATGGGTATACTATCATTAAGTCTGCTAATATTGATATTGTCAAAGAAATTAATGTTGATCTTACAAATTATGATTTTGTAAAGCTCAGGTCACATTACTTAGATAGCACTAAAGTTCATGACAATTTAAATATTCAACAAATAGATGTGAATCTTGCAACTTTTATTCCAATGAAAAATGCAGGAATAAAATTTTCAATTGAAGGTGAACCCATGTTGTTTGAAATAATTGAAAAGCCAGATCCTAAAACAGGGTATACTAATTATGTTGATACTTATTATATTCTAGGGGTGACTAAAAATGGTAAAAAAAACCTATCAAAATTGAATCAAATATTTGCGATGAAAGACGGAAAAGTTCTTGAAGAATGGGATGTTTATGATACAGCTCCTTTTACCGACTTGATGAAATAGTTGATTTTAAGTTTTAATACTATTAGGGGCTCTTAGCAATAAGGGCCTCTTTTAAATTCATGCATTAGGTTAAAATTAAAATATTTGAGAATCATGGAAGTACATCGTCCCAAATTTATAAAAGGTTTTGTAGAAGAAATCTTTGTAATCGTAATTAGTATCTCTTTAGCAGTATTGGCAGAAAGAACTGTAGAAAATTGGATACATCATAAAGAAAGTAAAGAATCTTTAATCAGACTTCGAACTGAATTGATAAGAGATTCTGTTGATTTGTCATTTAATTACACAGTTCATCAGAATGCAATTATTGGCACTCAGAAATTAACAGATTGGTCAAATGGAAAAATAGAATTAACAGATGATTCATTAACTATTTTAACTTCTAATAGCTTAGATTATTCCTGGTTCGAAGCTAATACTTCTGAATTCGAATCACTAAAAAGCTCAGGTAAGTTATCTTATATTGAAGACAAAGAGTTGGTTAGTAAAATAATTACTAATTACAATAGGTATGCCGAGTATAAGCACTTTACGGATCGTGAGTTAAGCTTAGTGCATCAATTATCCGAATTTTATAGAAAGAATACCTCATTTATTACAAATGGATTCAATCTTGATAATTTGGCTATAAAACAATATTCTTTCAAAAGAGAAAGTATTAATAAAGGATTAAGAGGTAAAAGTGAATTTGAAGGTTTTCTTCAACAAAAACAATTAGAAGACAATTGGATGATATGGTTGATAAATAGAGATTTTATTAGAGTAAGAGAATTAATAAATTTAATAAAAGTAGAATAATAGAAGTACATCATTCATCCCAATTACGAACGATCTTAAGTGAATGGGAAGATAAAAATTGCATAAAAACCTCTTATTCAGAGGTTTTGTTTTTTTTAAATAAGGAATAGCTTTTGTAACTTTCAGGTAGAATATAATATATGAAAATTCTTTCTGCACATCAATTCCGTGAATGGGATGCCTACACTATGATTCATGAACCCATTACTTCCATCGAATTAATGGAACGTGCAGCATTGCTTTGCACTGAAACTATTACTAGAGACTTTTCTATCGATCAAAC
>CAIWHI010000174.1 GCA_903912435.1 uncultured Bacteroidota bacterium
ATATACATTCCCCCACATACAGATACTTGCCAGGCAGGCAATAAGGTAACAAAAGACCCTATTTATAAAGCCTGCACTAGTAGAATTTCCCAGATTAAGATGGCTGCTCATAAGCCTTTGATTTATAGTTTTCATAATTAAAGCAATTATCTGATAATGGTTACATCACCTTTGAAACTTAATGGTTCACCAGTTTCACATTGTGCGTCAATAATATACACATACACATCTGGTTTAGGCGCAGAACCTTTGTAAGAACCATCCCACCCGTTTGATGCATCATTAATATTTATTCCTGAACGCTCAAACAATAACTCGCCCCAACGATTGTAAATTCTAAACGAGTTTATGGTACTTACACCCTTACCTCGTGGATAGAATATATCGTTTTGCCCATCTCCATTAGGAGTGAATGAATTAGGGATAAATATCTGACTCTTATCGCAATAAACATGCAGCTTCACAGAATCAGAATTCCGGCATCCATAAGATGAGTACACATTAATAAAGTAAGTGGTATTAACATCAGTTCTGGCTATAGGGTTTGAACAACTGTCGCAACTTAATGACCCTGGATTTTGCCATACATACTTATAGACATTACTACCCGTAGCATGCAGTTGAGCTGCTGTTCCCTCTACTAGCCATTGGTCAGGTCCCGCATCCACTTCAGGCAATGGATACACAGTTACCATGATATAGTTGGTATCAGGTATACAACTAGCCAATTGAGCAATAGCCATGTATCGGGTTGTTACATTAGGTGTGGCAAGGGGGTCGGCAATATTGGAACTATTAAGGCTGGTGGCTGGCAACCATGTGTATTTTGTCCCCCCCGAATCAAATAATTTCACCACTACCCCATCACATATCGCGGTATCACCCTTTGCTTTGCTCACGGTTAGTGTTTTCAAAAATACGCTAACCGTATCCGTATTCATACAACCGTGTATATCCTTACCTGTAACAGTATAGTTGGTAACAGTTGTTGGCGATGCGTTGGTTGGGTTACAACTTATGCAACTAAGGGTTGCGGGAGGTGCCCATGTATAGCTTACTCCTCCATAGCCTTCTAGTACCGCTGCATCACCCACGCAAACAATGGTATCTTTACTAGCCGTAATCACTGGAAGTGGATACACTATTACGTCCTTGGTTATTGATGCCTGGCATCCCCATCCATCAGTGGTTACCACTGTTACAGAATAGGTGCCTATTGCAGTATATGTATAAGACGGACTAAATGATGTGCTGGTATCTCCATTTGTAAAGGTCCAGTACCATGAATCTATGGTGGAGTAAAAACTCCTGGAGGTATCTTTAAATATGGTAGTGCCATTAATACATACCGGATTAGGTATAGTGGTGTAACCCGGCGTAACAAGATCCACCTTGATGGTATCAATACCTACACTTGAATTTTGACAACCCGTATTATCACTCAAAATCAATTTAGGCAAATATTTACCCGGCAACACATAAATATGGTCAATAGTATCTATCACTGATACAGTACTTACTGTTCCATCTGCAAAGTCCCATATAATATTCGGAACATTTCGCACTTGTGCATTAAAGTGCACTGTCAAGGGCGAGCAGCCCGAATCTGGTGAATAAGTAAATGCCCCGGCATAACCATAAATTACCATGTGACCAATAGCTGTATCTACACAACCATACATATCCGTAACAATCATTTTCACAGTATCAATTCCCGGAATAATATATAAGTTGGACGGAGAAAATGCAGTAGATGTTGTACCATCGCCCAAAAACCAGTAATAGGATAATCCACCTACACTTGTATTAGTGAAGTTCACCAGCAATGGTGGGCAGATAGAGAATGAATCGCTCATAAAGAAGCCGGCAGTAGGCTTACTTACTGTAATATAACCTACGTAAGCAGCAGTATCCCTACATCCGTGTGTATCTGTAACAACCAATTTCACTGTAAATATGCCATTAGTTGTATAAGTATGAACCGGCGTAGTTAAAGTAGATGTACCACCATCTCCAAATATCCATAATGAAGTTGATGCACCAACTGAAGTATTATTAAATGTTACCGGATCATACTTACATGGAAATTGGTTAGCTACATTAAATGCAGCAGTAGGATGATAAACATTCACAGCAGGCAAGGTAATGGTATCCTTACAACCTATATTATCAGTGACTATTTCACGTGTGGTATACGTACCAGCTACAGTAAACAGGTGAGTGACACTTGGAGATGCACCAGAGATATAACCTCCATCACTTATGGTCCATTCAAAATTGGTAAATGTTGTGCCAGACACATCATTACTCGCATCGGTAAATGTTGCATTCAATGGCAAGCAACCTGATGTAGGAATCACTGTAAAATTGGCAACAGGCTTGGCAACCCTTATATAATTAACCCTGGTAAATGTATCCAGACATCGGTTATTATCTTGGATTATCAACATAATGGTATATAAGCCAGTTGCAGTAAAGACATGTGTAAATAATGCAGTAGAAGTAACATAAGCTCCATTTACATACCAGAAGTAAGCTGAGGCGGTACCTCCCGAGACCGTAGGTGTAAACGTGACTGTACCATCCCTACATATATTTAGCCGGTCGGCATCAAAGGTGGCCGTAATATTTACCAAACTAAGTAGTTGTGATGATGTATCCCTACACCCACTTCGGGCATTATAGGTTGCCAGTAACACGGTATAGCTACCAGTACCCGGATAGGTATGGGTTGGATTATCCAAAGTTGAGGTTATTCCATCTCCAAATAGCCAGACATGCGAATCATCACCCAGGGAACTATCAGCAAACCGCACAAGCGTATGTGGTGAGCAGGATACATCAGTCAGAATAACTGACTTTGGAGAATCAATTGTAATAGTGCCAGTAAAAACATAGGGTAAGCCACGGCATCCATTATAATAAGGTATTACAGTGGCTGAAAATACACCGGGCAAAATAAAATGGTGTGAGATAACCGGTAGACTATCACTATAAGTTGTGCCATCACCAAAAAACCAATCGAATTCATCAACCGGACCAACTATTACTGTTGTAGTAAACGTAACACTGTTATTATGGTAGCATAAATGCAATGGAGCCGCATCAAAAGTAACTACTGGTGGATTGCCTACCCTTATTTCTAAAGTATCGGTTACAATACAACCGTTTGCGGTAACAGCTACTACTACCGCATGGTAAACACCTGCTGCCGTATAGGTATGATAAGGTGATGGCCCACTCCCAGCCGCAGTGCCATCACCCCAGGTCCAGGTATAAGACCTGAATGGATAGGGATAAGTATAGGTGGCCGTTGTATCTGGCTCATGGGTTACGGCATTGGTATAGAAATGCACCCTAAGTGGTGCGCAGCCCGAAATATTACTATCGGTAGTAGTAAATACTAAATCGTAAAGTGTCTTTGTTTGTCTCACTGTATCCTTACATCCGGTAACAGGGTCGGTAATTACCATAGATATATTATATACACCTCTCCAGCCATACATATGAGCGGTGGTCAATCCCGATCCAAGGGCTGACCCATCACCATAATTCCATGATACAGTACATCCGGAGGGAACTGTAGCATTAAAATTTAAGGTTACCGGTGCAGGACAAGGGGTGTCGGGTGTAATTACAAATGTGCCCGTAGGACCAGGATATATATTAATGACATGCCTTATAGTATCATGGCATGGACCATTACTGGCAATCAATGTAACCGTATAAGTACCTGATGCCGAATAAGCCCATGATGGATTATCTAAGGTAGATGATCCACCATCTCCAAAATACCACTGGCTTCCCGTATGTGTAGAACTTGTATTTGAAAATGGTATTATCGCATATTTGCAGGCATTTGTAACAGTTGTAAAATTTGCAGTTACACCACCTACATGTATAAACCCGGGTCTGAATAGGGTGTCTCTGCAGCCATTGCCGTCGGTTACAATAAGGGTAACACCATAGGTTCCGGTACTTAAGTAATCGTGAGTAGGATTGGGAACATATGAATGTGGACTACCATCACCAAAATCCCAATCATAGCTATAAGGACCTGTCCCGAATATGGAACTTGTAAAAACTGCATGCCCCGGAGTACCACAATAATAACCTGAGGATGATGCTGAAAAACTAACAGATGGAAGGTCAAAGACATGCATATAACCACCTACAGTTACGGTACTGGCGCAACCCTGTGCATTTGTTACCGTAAGTGTTACATTATAGAAGCCCGAAGCGGCATACGTATGTGATGGTGTAGCTAAGGTACTAGTGTAGCCATCGCCAAACGCCCATAAATAAGTTACCGGCCCTGGCACACCGGCCACTGTAGTACTTGTAAAAATTACTGCTGTATTCGGGCAAATTGAAGTATCGCTGGCTACAAAAGAAACTATAGGAACCGGATAAACTGTAATTATCTGGGTATGTGTAGATGTAGCACTACCATTACGTGCAGTAAGTGTTACGGTATAGGTGCCCGCAGTAAGGTAACTTCCGGCAGGGTCGGTAAGGTGAAGTATACCACTTCCATTATTTAAATCCCAATCATATGTTGTGCCTGATGTGGGTGCAGTTGTATTATGAAAATTGACAACCAAAGGCGCACAGCCCGAGGTTGGGGTAGCCGTGAAATTGGCAACTAACTGCGCATTAGCACCGATAAACGAAAATATCGTGCAACAAATTAATAAGAGTATGCGGGGTAATAATTTCATAAAAGCTTATACAATTTTAGGGTATTTCATAAGGAACATAGATCCAATAAAGTTTACCTAAGGCATAAAATTTTTTCTTTTTTGCAAAGCACAAAATCCGCTAATAGCTACCTATTAAGGGCTTTTGTAACCTAGCATAAAAAGGAAAGAACAAGTCAGATGTTATACTTTATTCATTCATCATGCCTAAGGACGTTAAAGTTAATTATATTTCATCGATTCTGACGGATTTTATCGAAAAAAATCAACTTATCGCTATAATTTAAAATATTTACAATTAAAATTAGTTAAAAATCGCTCCAATATTACCAAAAACCCAAACCAACCCTAAAAACCAATCACTTATGATAGCTAATATTCAACATTTATCACACTTTTTTAAATACTCTTGACGATTATTGCTTTTAATTAATAATTATTACTCAAATAATTGCTTTTGGTTAGTAATCTTATCTGATAATTGTTACATCACCTTTCAAAAATACTGGTTCACCGGTTTCACAAATCGCATCTATAACATATACATACACATCGGGCCGTGGTGTATCATTTTGATATAATCCATTCCAACCATAAGTAGCATCGTTTAGATTAAAACCACTCCTTTCAAACAATAATTCGCCCCACCTGTTATAAATCCTGAACGATTTAATTATTGAAATTCCCTTGCCACGTGGATAAAATACATCATTCTCCCCATCTCCATTTGGAGTAAACGAGTTGGGCACAAAAACCTGGCTGGTGTTGCAGAACAAATGGATAGTAACAGAATCCTCTGCGCGGCAACCAAATGACGACTTAACCTTTACCACATAAGTAGTGGTCACCGACATGCTAGCCACCGGATTATAACAACTATCACAGCTTAAGGTACCAACCCCACCCCAATCAAAACTACCAATGTTAGAACCTGATGCAACTAGTTGGGCAGTAGAGCCTGCAAGCAAAGTTTGGTCTGGTCCTGCATCTACAATTGGCAAAGGATGAACAATAACCTGTACATAGTTAGTATCTGGTATGCAACTGGCCAGTTGCGATACCACCATATAATTTATGGAATAATTAGGTGTTGAAATTGGATTGGCAATATTGGCAGCACTAAGCCCTATAGCCGGATACCAGGTATACTTATTTCCTCCGGTATCAAATATGGGAACTACCTCACCCAAACAAATTTCCGTATCCCCCCAGCCTCTGCTCTCTGTTTTCGTCTTTAAATACACCGATACTGTATCAGTATTCATACATCCATGAATATCCTTTCCTGTCACTGTATAGGTGGTTACTACTGTTGGACTTGCAGATGTAGGATTGCATGCTGTGCAACTAAGTGCATATGGTGGACTCCAGACATAAGTATTACCGCCTTTGGCTTTTAAAGTTGCAGGATCACCCACACAAACCACCGTATCGGGGCTGGCTTTGATAACTGGCAATGGATACACTGTAATATTTTCAGTATCCACCAATGTACAACCCCAACCATCTTTTAGGGTAACCGAAATTTGATAAGTACCTGCAGTATCATAAAGCCATGATGTTGAAGCCAGTGAACTGCTATCAGTACTGGTAAACCACCATAAATAATAGTTAATTGTAGACCAATAACTGGTTGCTGAGTCGCTGAAATTAAATGTTGTATTTACACAAACCGGATTAGGATTTGTTTTCACCTTAGATGTTATGGCATCAATTTTAATGGTATCCAGGCCTACACTAGAATTTTGGCAGCCTGTAAAATCACTTAATATCAATCTAGGCACATAGGCTCCAGGTATAGTATAGGTATGTTTAGCACTGTCCACAGTGCCTGCCGGGCTGGTTGTCCCATCCTGGAAATCCCATACTAGACTAGGCACATTCATAATACTTGCGTGAAAATCAACGGTAAGTGGCGCACACCCCTGCAATGGTGCATAAGTGAATGCACCGGCATACCCGTATACATTTACATGTCTTATAGCTGTGTCTGAGCACCCATATATATTTGAAGCTACAAGAGTAACCGGGAAATAACCCGATATTATATAAATATCAGATGGATTGAAGAGAACCGATGTATTACCATCGCCAAAACTCCAGGCATAAGTCACAGCACCGGTCGATGTATTGAAGAAATTGGTAAGTAATGGCAGGCATATGGTAAATGAATCATCCATATAGAATGAAGCCGACGGCTTAGTCACATTAATATACCCAACATAGGTAGCAGTATCTGTACATCCATGGGCATCAGTCACCACCAATCTTACCGTATAAACCCCTGGCACAGCATACGCATGCACAGCACTATAGGATGTAGATGTATCTCCATCGCCAAAAAGCCATAAAGAACTGATAATTCCTGTAGATGCGTTTACAAAATTATCGTTTACCCCTGCACAAGGGTAGGTGCTTGTAGCATAAAATGTTGCCCTTGGATGATAAACACTAATCAGCGCCGGGCGGGTAATGGTATCCTTACATCCCACATTATCTGTTACTATTTCAATAACATCATATACACCTACAGCAGTATAGATATGTGTACTCGTTGCTGTAGTCACAGTTCCGCTACTCCCATCACCATAACTCCACAAAAAACTGGTAAATGACGTTCCCGGCACATCCCTGCTATAATCATGGAATGTAACAGTGAGTGGTAAACATCCTGATGATGGTAGGGTGGCAAAACTATCTACAGGCCTTGCCACTAATACATAATTTGTCTTTGTTAATGTATCCAGGCAAGTATGACTATCTCTTATTACTAATGTTATTGTGTACCTACCGGTTGTTAAAAAAGTATCCTGATATACCGCACCTGTATCATGGTCCCGATCTATAAAATTCCTGAACCAAAAATAATCTACCGCCGTATCTCCAATAATGTGAGGCGTAAAAGATACTATTGCATCTCTGCAAACGGCCGTATCACTAGCCCTAAATTCAGGTATTGGTCTTATTAAATTTATCAGCTTATAAGCCGTATCCCTACACCCGCTTCTTGCATTATAAGTAGTAAGCATTACATTATAAATAGACAATGAAGGATAATTATGTATTGTATCTCGTGCTGATGAAGATGTGCCATCTCCAAAATACCACATGTGTGTATCATCACCCCATGATGTATCTATAAATCCAACTTGTGTAGGGGGAATACACCTATAACCAGCTATTATTCGTGCTAGTGGTGAATCAATAGTGATATAATTAGGGCGAATAAAAGTATCGGGGCAGCCATGAAAATAGGCTATCAAGGTTACAGTATAAGTTCCCGGAGTGTTGAAAGTATCATTAGGATTAATATCCAACGATGTAGTCCCATCACCAAAAAACCACCTATAACTATCAGCACCAGTGGAACTATTAATAAACTGCACCCCTCTATGAACACATACCTGTGTTGGAGTTGCGGTAAAACCAGCCACCGGGGGCGATCCCACCAATACCTCAAGCAATGCACTATCTCTGCAGCCATTGGTAGTTGTTACTACCACCTTGGCAAAATAAACACCTACTGCTGTATAGGTATGGCTGATGACTGAGCCACCAGTAACAGGCAATGATCCATCACCATAAGTCCACACATAGGATGCTATTCCAAATGGGTAGGGATGAAAGGAGCTACTATCAGGTACAGTTGTCCAGGTATGACAGGTAAACTGCACTGTAAGAGGAACGCAACCAGTTGCAACAGTATCATGATTGATATCAACAAAAAGATTATACAGATTGTATATCTGAATAACGGTATCACGGCAACCACTAGCACCAATAACTATTAATTTCACTGTATCTACCCCGTTATTAGCATAGGTGTGTACAGTGCTGGTTCCAATACCTGTATATCCATCACCATATTGCCACGAAACAGTAGAGCCTCCTGGTACAGTAGCATTAAAACTCAGTGTTGCTGGTGCAGGACAGGGATTTGTAGGGGTAATTGTAAATGTAGCTACAGGCTCGGGCAGTATGGTAACAGTATGTGTTATGGTATCATAACATGAACCATCAAAAACTATCAATCTGACCGTATATGTACCTGGTGTATAATAAATATGTAAAGGATTTTCCAAACCAGATGTCCTCGAATCACCAAAATCCCATGAACTGGATAGATGTGGGGAACTGGTATTTGAAAAACCTATCGTGGAATATAAACAGGCTGTTGTAGCAGAAGTAAAATTGGCAATAAGGTTGTTAATAGTAATAAAACCAGGTACTGTAACACTGTCCTTACAGCCATTACCATCAGTAACAGCTAATTTCACATTATTTGCACCTGAGGCAGAGTAGGTATGCGAAGGAGTAGTTGATGAGGCACCACCGCCATCACCAAAAGACCAGGTGAAAGTAAATGGTGATGTACCTGTTGTGAGATTTACAAAATTTACAGTGGCCGGAGGTCTGCAAAAATGTGATGGAGAAGCAGTAAAATTGGGTACGGGTGGATCGAAAATATGTATATATCCACCCTTAGTCAGTGATTTAGAACATCCCTGGGAATTAGTGACCGCTAATGTGATATTATAAAAGCCAGGAGTTGGGTAAGAATAAACAGGTGAAGTGGCTGTAGAATTATGCCCATCACCAAAATTCCATATATAGGTCATTGGCCCTGGTGTGCCACCAGTGCTGGTGCTAGTAAATGTAATGGGGGCACCAGGACAAACTGAGGTATCGGGTACACTAAAATCCACTGTTGGCAATGGATAAACCGTGATTACCATTCTTTTGGTATTGGAGGATGCACCATTATAAGCGGTTAAGGTTACCGTATAAGTACCAGGGGTGAGATAACTGCCCGAAGCATTTGTTAATGGTATAAGTGGCGACCCATTTCCTAAATCCCAGGAATAACTGGTGGCACCTGATGAGGTATTGGTAAAATGTACCACTAATGGCGGACAACCTGCAGTATAATCGGCAGTAAAATTTGCAGTTACCGCTCCTGATGAATACCCACCCATCATGAAAAAGAAAAACAATAGAACTATGGGTATGGATATTTTCATTCGTTACGGTATAAAAAAAGTAAAAACTACAAATACCTCCTAAAATAATAACACTCTGTTAAAAAGACAGTCGAATATACGAAAAACGTTGGGTAATTTTTAACATTTATTCATTAATTACAGTTCACAGACAATAGCTAACCTAATTTCAATAAATAAACATGCTCATAAAATGACTATAAATAAAAGATGCTATATTAATATAGACGTAAAAAAGCACAAAAATGTTAGTAAAATCAGAAAATAATTTAATTGCAACGTTTAATACCCGCCAATAATCATAATACCCTCAAACAAGATATACCCATAAATCTATAATGCCAGGGCTGGCATCTTGTTTTATTACAATCCTATTGCAAAAGTCAAATTCTATTTAATAATCAAGCTGCTATTATAAACCTTGTTACCCGATACCAGACCTACGATATAAACCCCTTTAGTAAGTCCATGAAGATTGATATCGAATATATTTTTACCCTGTAAGCTTTTTTCAAATTTTTCCCTCACTATCCT
This sequence comes from uncultured Bacteroidota bacterium, assembly GCA_903912435.1. Lineage (GTDB taxonomy): Bacteria > Bacteroidota > Bacteroidia > Chitinophagales > Chitinophagaceae > Nemorincola. The sequence continues at coordinate 10,235 of CAIWHI010000174.1, forward strand.
GCTCAATACATCCTGTACCCTTATACTTACATTTCCTGATTGGCTACTTATAAATTCAACAGTTGCAGCTTCATGTGCAGGATTTGGATAAATAAACATACCATCTGCAAATCCTTTTACAGACTCAGTTCCCAAATAGCTACAAACCTCAAATGGCACTGGTGCCGAAGCATTACCATTGGCAACCACCTGCAGGCTATAAGTACCTATTGGTAACCCATCTGGCAAACTAAATGAGGTGGTATCAGGTTTTGCTCCTCTCATTATTCCATAGGTATTCCATCCAAAGGTCCTGCCATAATACACAGTATCGTTCCTGCTTATACGCACTATAGGATAATTGGTCGATATCTGCCAGTCATCACCATAACATGCCCCCTCTGTAATACCATTAAACAACTTACCCGTAGCAATAAAAGTATCGCAATTGATTTTAATAATACTGTCAATGGTAGGCTTGCCTACACTCATTGGTACGCCATCAGGAGTATAGATATAATACTGTCCATTACCCTGACATCCAAATAAAATATTACCATCAGGCAGACAAAGCATATTTGATAGAAAAGCTGCTTTATCCAGGCTATCCTTACCACCAATAGTTGGCGCCAGCACCTGGGTAAATGAATTAGTACGGTAATCGAATTCATAAAAATACATTGGCCTTCTAAAAACATTACCATACTTTGGTATAGGTGAAAGGGCGCATAAAATTTTACCATTCACCATCATTGCACCGGCTGCATCAGGTGCGCCGAGCGAATCTGGAATTCTAGGTCCTGCAGTCCACACCCCAGGGTGCAATGTGCCTGATGGTGTATAATAGGCTGTATTTCCCGATGCACCTAAAAAGAAGGCCTTACCATTAGGCAACATAAAAGCCGGACCGGTTTCATAACCATATGGATCATAGAGCGAAACAGGAACTGTAGAATCTCTTACCCATTTGTTTGAATCGGGTATAAAACGCTCTGAATTGTTTGAATAAATATCCACATAAAGCAGGCTATTGTCGGGCAACTTCAACCATGCCGACTCATTATCAATACCCAGGGTTGGCGGTCCGGGTGAATAATTATTAGTTACAGGGTCAAACAAATAGGTTCTGTGCGACACTGAATGACCTGACAGAACAACTGACTGTAACACCCTGCCATCATTTAGTATTTCTGAGTTGCCATCAGATATAGTATCATTAAGATCAGTTAAAGGACCCGCCGGATTCCACTGGTCTGATATAGGATCATATACTTCACCCCTATTACGTCCAGTTCCATATTCACCTCCTGCTACATATACTCTGCCATCCTTAAGTACCTGCGAAGAAAAATATAACCGGGTATCATACATAGGCTGAGTCCTTGACCATAAGCCATTTATATAACTACCATGTATATCGGGAATTATTTTATTCCAACCATTGCCATACACATCACCACCACCTACAGCAGTTTTAACTATTACTGTACCATCAGTTAGCAACAACATCGCACCTGCGCATGAGTCTATTGATGCATCCTTCATCTTTGTCCACGTACCCTGGGCATTGGCAGTACTATTCATAATTAATAATCCCAAAGCCGCGTATAGCAATCTTGCAGAGTTAGGTCTTACAAGTGTCTTTATTTTTTCAATCATCAATTTTCAATTAATTTAGTTCAGGTAATTAAAACCTATTGGCTTGAGGATACCAAAAGTAGATTATGACACTGAATTTAGTTCTAAGTAAATTTTTTATAAAGTTACTGAAGTTTCCGGCAAATTGCCGAATGACTTAAAATTTTGCTCAAATCCTCTGCCTGGTCTAACAGTTTATTGGTTAAATAAATACTTAAACAATCACCTCCAAGTTTTTAGTTTTAGATTTAGACTATACCTTTGCTTTACTATGCCATCCTTACAGGAGCTAATAAACGTACATGAGCAGGAAATAAAGGCTTTTAGCCCTGCCGACAACACAGATTTGGAAAATTTCCGTATCCGCTTTCTGGGTACTAAGGGTATCGTAAAATCGCTCTCAGGAGAGATGAAAACAGTGCCACCCGACCAGAGAAAAGAAGCCGGACAGATGCTCAATGCTTTCAAGCAATTGGCTGAGGAAAAATATGCTTCCTTCAAAGAAATGCAGGAAGGTGTTGCCAATAATGGCCCGGCAATAGATTATACCTTGCCAGGGATTCCGTTGCCCATTGGCACACGCCACCCATTGAGAATTGTAGAAAACCAGATAGTATCAATATTTGAAAAGATAGGCTTCAGTGTAGCTACCGGACCCGAAATTGAGGATGATTGGCACAACTTCAGCTCGCTGAATATGCCAGCCGACCACCCTGCCCGCGATATGCAGGATACATTTTACGTTTCTAGTAATCCCGACTGGGTATTACGTACCCATACATCATCTGTTCAGGCAAGGATACTAGAAACCCAATCGCTACCTGTGAGGGTAATTTGCCCAGGCAGGGTTTACAGAAATGAAACAATATCAGCCAGGGCACATTGCTTTTTCCACCAGTGCGAAGGCCTTTATGTAGATAAAGATGTATCATTTGCCGACCTGAAACAAACCCTCTACTATTTCGTAACCGAAATGTTTGGTGCTGATACCAAGGTGCGTTTCCGCCCATCTTACTTCCCATTCACCGAACCTAGTGCCGAAATGGACATTTCATGCACTGTATGTGGTGGCAAGGGCTGCAATCTTTGCAAGCATTCAGGCTGGGTGGAGATTCTGGGTTGTGGTATGGTGCACCCCAATATGCTCCGTAATTTCGGCATTGACCCGGAGGTCTATACCGGTTTTGCATTTGGTATGGGCGTAGAGCGAATTACCCAGATTAAATTCCAGGTAAACGACCTCAGGCTGTATTCACAAAATGATGTGCGGTTTTTGCGGCAATTCCAAAGTTTGTAGCGCGGCTTAATATTAATTGATTTTAGTTTTATCATAGGAATGTTGACCTAAAGAATTCGATATGCTTACCATTGATGAAGTAAAATCTTTACTGACCGACCTGGAATCAGACCGGATTGAGCGAACTATTTCAGTAAGGGAAGATAAGCTTGGTCCTGCGGTATGCGCATTTTCTAATGACTATCCTAATCACAAAAAATCAGCTTACATACTCATAGGTGTTGAAGACAATGGGAAAGTAAATGGGATGAAAATTGGTGACGATATATTGCAAAGCATAGGCAATGTAAGGTCTAATGGCAATGTTTTACCCCAACCCTCAATGATTGTAAGCCCGGTATATAACATAGATGGTGGTGAGGTAGTAGTGGTGGAGGTGCAACCATCCTTTTACCCTCCGGTGCGCTATAAGGGCAATTGCCACATTAGAATAGGCCCCAGGAAAGCACTTGCTAACGAAGCCGAAGAAAGAAGATTATCTGAGAAAAGAAGTTCCACTTCCAAGACTTTCGATTCCAGGGCTTGCCCCGGAACTTCCAGTTCAGATATCAACCTTGATTTAATAAAAACATTCTACCTGCCTGCGGCCATCTCTCCCGAAATTCTGGAGGCTAACCATAGGAGCATTATTGAGCAGGTTTCTTCCTTGCGTCTTTACGATTTGCCTTATAATTGCCCCACAAATGCCGGATTGATATTATTTGGGAAAAATCCACAATTCCATTTTCCGGGTGCATATATTCAGTTTGTAAAGTTTGATGGGGCCTTAATGACCGACCATGTTTTATTTGAAAAAAGGTTTACCGGACCACATTTGCATATTTTAAAAAACCTGGACGATTTTATTGAATCAAGTTTAATAAAATCCCGCCCGGTAAGAAATGGTACAATGAGGGAAGATACCCTTTATAATTACCCCCTCTGGTCGTTGCGTGAATTTATGATGAACGCCATCATGCACCGTGATTTTGAATCAAATGCTCCTGTGTATATTTATGAATATTCCAATCGTATAGAAATCATTAATCCAGGTGGACTTTTTGGTGAAGTAAGGCCAGAAAACTTCCCAAACATCAGCGATTACAGGAACCCTGTTATTTCAGAAGCAATGAAAACACTGGGCTTTGTAAACAAATTCAATTTC
>CAIWHI010000175.1 GCA_903912435.1 uncultured Bacteroidota bacterium
ACAGGAGTTCTTTAGTTTATCGTCCTAACTATCCTTTTGCTTTAATGGGAATGGCTAAAGTGGAAAAAGCAAGGAAAAATTATGATGCAGCAATAGCCTATACTAAAAATGCAATTAATGTGCTGAGTGAAGCGGCATTTGTAACACAACTGGCTGATTTATATGAGCTACAGGGAGATGTGGAGAAGGCTAAAAATACTCGTAACCAGGTAGTAGCCTTACTGGAAGAGGGCCAGAAAAATGAACCTGCTGATGCCCTTGTAAAGCACAATGTAAGCAGGGAATTGGCAACCGCCTATTTAAATGCCGGTAAACTGGATAATGCTTTAAAATATGCAAAAATAGACCTGGCTATGAGGCCAAATAATATTGATGCTAATGAACTAATGGCTTGGGTGCTTTATTCAAAAGGGGATTATGCGGCGGCAAAAGAATATGCCGTGAAAATGCTGGCCACCAAAACCCAAAATGCAGGTACCCTTTATAAGGCAGGAGCAATATTTGCAAGTGCCGGTGATGCAGGAAACGGAAATAGCCTGATGCATCAGGCATTAACTATTAATCCTTACCTGGATCAGAAATTGGTAAAACAATCGTCTAACCTGGCTATTACTAAGAGATAATGAAGAAGTACTTGCTAATATTAATAGTCATTCTTGCCTGTAGCCCAGGATTATCGGCCCATGTTATCAATTTCGAATTGGAGCAAATGAGTAAGGACACGGTTTTCTGGAAATATATGCTCATAGGTTTTCAGCATATTATCCCGCTGGGTTTCGATCATATCCTGTTTATTACCTGCGTGTTTTTTTTAAATTCTAACCTAAAGCAGGTAATACTACAGACATCCATGTTTACCCTTGCCCACTCTATAACACTAGGCTTGGCAATGTATGGGCTTATAAAGCCGCCTGCGAATATTGTAGAGCCCCTGATAGCTCTGTCAATCGTTTTTCTGGCAGTGGAAAATATGCTTACCGACAAGGTTAAAACCCGTAGGATGATCATGGTTTTCCTGTTTGGCATGGTACATGGGATGGGATTTGCAGGTGCTTTATCACAACTGGGTATGCCCCAATATGCATTTGCCACCGCACTTATAAGCTTTAATGTGGGGGTTGAAATTGGTCAATTAGTAATTATCATGAGCCTGTACCTGTTTGTAGCCCGGATATTTTCTAACAAGGCATGGTATAGGGTGAGGGTTATTTTCCCCGTCAGTATTTTGATTGCATTGATTGCAAGCTGGTGGACTATTGAACGGATATTTTTTGTTTAAAATACATATCTATAGAGTATTAGCATCTTACAATACAAAGGTTATGAAGCCAATATTTATTTTTCTGATTTCTTTTGTCCTTACTTCTTTTTGCAATATTGCTATTGGTTATGCGCATACTGGTAGCATAAAGGGCATGGTAAACAATAATAGCCATGTGCCCATGGAAGGAGTAAGCATTCTTATCTATCCGGGAAACAATACCCTGGCAACTGATGCATTTGGCCGATTCTTTATAAAAGGAATAGAACCTGGGACGTATACTATCACATTGAGTCATATTGGGTATGGCATCATCAGCCAAAGTATTAAGGTGGAGGATGGAGTAACTACAGATGTGAGCTTTACAATGAAAAATTCATCGTTGGAAATGAAATCAGTATCTGTAAATGCCAAAAAGGATATTGGGTTAAGCAGTATAACTGGTTTAGACCTAAAGCTGAGGCCGGTAAATAGTACCCAGGATATGTTGCAGTTGGTGCCTGGATTATTTATAGCCCAGCACCAGGGTGGAGGCAAGGCCGAGCAGATTTTTCTGAGGGGTTTTGATTGCGACCATGGTACAGATGTGAATGTAAGTGTAGACAATATGCCGGTTAATATGGTGTCGAATGCACATGGGCAGGGATTTG
>CAIWHI010000176.1 GCA_903912435.1 uncultured Bacteroidota bacterium
AGGTAGGTATCAAGGCTATGGTAGGGAAAACCTGCCAGGTCAACAGTTGATGCCGATCCATTGGCCCTCTTGGTCAAGGTAATTCCCAATACCCTTGATGCCACATGGGCATCCTCGCCAAAGGTTTCGTAAAAATCACCTACCCTGAATAATAATACTGCATCGGGATACCGGGCTTTGATATCCTTATGCTGTTTCATAAGGGGAGTTTCTGCGATTTTTGCGGCTGACATAGCCGTAAAGATAAGGCTTTGGTATTGGGCTCAATATATAATTGAAAATTAGGTTAATACTATGTGGATAAGTGGGGTCTCCAAATCAGATGAATCGTAATTGTTCTTCTTTTATTTGTAGTGTTCTTTAGTCAGTGACCCAATCTTCTTAGCCGATAGCACATTTTTTGCATCAGAGAGGTTGCTGAATTTGACTATTTAGTGAGTACTAGGCATTGGCACCCTCTCCTTTTCCGGAGAGGGCCGGGGTGAGGCCATTTCCCGAATGATAAGCAATGACCATGTGCTTTTTTCAATTTGGTAATTTTACTTAACCACTATCCTACAATCCCATTCATTTTTACATTTATAATTTCCTAAAGCCAAACCTATTTAATATCTTCGTAAAGCCTTAGTGGATTTACCTATGAGAAATGTCTATTTACTTTTATTTTGCCTTTTTTTATATCCTTTCTTCACGAGTGCTCAATCTCCTGTTTGGGGATGGGCCAAAAACTCCAATAGCCCTGGTGGTTTTAGCCATGCAGAAGGTAATAGTATTGCTACAGATACCTGGGGAAACGTGTACACTACAGGTAGTTATGAAAATCCTATTACTTTCGGGGCAGGACTGATGCCTGAACCTGCCTTTGGTGATTATTTTTTGGTAAAGCACAACAGGGCTGGTGGTATATTATGGAACAGATGGGCATTAGGGACCGGCTTTTCCACCACTGGCAACTCGGTAACCACAGATATCAATGGCAATGTATTAGTGACAGGTAGTTTTAGCCGGGGCATTGCTGTTTTTGGAACAGATACCCTTAGAACTGATAGCACTGGCGGCATGTTTCTGGTTAAATATGATACTGCCGGTAATGTATTATGGGCAAGGAGTGGGATAGGTAGTTGTTTGGGCCATTCGGTTACAACAGATGGTGCAGGTAATATTTATATAGCTGGTGGCTTTTACAGTACCGTAGCAACTTTTAGTGGTATTACCTTGTATAATGATAGCATTAGCGGCTATTATAATCAGTTTTTCATCAAGTATAGTCCTACAGGCAATATTATTTGGTGTAGGTCAAACAGTGCCGGGGTATCAGGGGCTTTCACCCGCTTATCGGCTACAGAACCGGGCTATATTTATTTGCTGGGAACATTTAGTAGTTCAAGATTTACAATTGGTGGTGCCACCCTATATAATTATTCATCCACAAGCCCCCTAACAGATATATACCTTGCCAGGTACGATACAGCCGGCAACCTCATTTGGGCACGCAGCGCAGGTGGCAATAATTATGATAACATCACAGGTGTAGCTTCCGACCAATATGGCAATGCCTATATCTCTGGTAATTTCACCAGCGATTCTATTCAGTTTGGCACTAATACTTTGAGACTGGATACCAGTGGAGTGTATACGAGTAAAATGTATCTGGTAAAATATGATTCATCCGGCAATGCAGTTTGGGCTCGTAGTGATCATGCCACCTACATGAGTAATGCCAAATCGGTGGCATTAAATGTAACTGACGAACCATGTATTTCAGGCTATTTCTACTCTACAAATATCATTTTTGGTACGGATACATTTTACGCTAATGGAAATTTTGTTGTTCAGTACGATACAGCCGGAACTGTACAATGGGCAAAAGGCTTTGGCGACCATAACAGTGAAGTATATGCTATAACCCGGGATGGAGCCAATAATCTATTGCTTACCGGTTACCAAATAGGCAATCTGGTAATAGGTAATGATACCCTATTTGGCAGTACGGGTGGGGTAGAGGATGTTTTTGTAGCAAAACTGGTATGGTTAACGGAAGACGTAAAACTCACCACCACTACCATAAACCCCCTCAAAGCCTACCCCGTCCCAACAAATGGCATTCTTAATATTTCGCTGGGCGAAGGAAACTTCATCGCACTGAATATGTATGATGCCACAGGCAAAAAAGTGTATTCTAATACCCTAGACCCCAAAACCAATGAATTTCAATTAAACACCGCCCGATTTGCCGATGGGGTTTATATCATACATGCCTTAAGAAATGATGGGGTAAATTACCAAAAGGTGGTGATACAGCACTGATAATTTTTACTAAAATCTTGATAAATATGAGAAAGATATCACTTATAGCCGCAATATTACTAATTGCTTTTGCCAAAAAATCAGCTGCCCAGGCCCCAACATGGGGTTGGGCCAGAAATTCAAATTGCCCCGGTACTTTTAGCCATGCTTTTGGCTATGGTATAGCTACCGACACCTGGGGAAATGTGTACACTACAGGGTATTATGAAAACCCCATTACTTTCGGAGCCGGACTTATACCCGAGCCTGCCTTTGCCGATTATTTTCTGGTAAAGCACAACAGAGCCGGTGGAGTAGTATGGAATAGATGGGCTACTGGGATTGGCGATGCGGCTAATGGTATGGGTGTTGCTACTGATATTAGTGGTAATGTGCTGGTAGTGGGCACCTTTACCAATAGTATTGCCGTTTTTGGTACTGATACTGTAAGAAATGATAGCACTAATGGCGGCATGTTTTTGGTGAAATACGATACATCAGGCCACGTACTATGGGCAAGAGGAGGTATAGGAAATTGTCCGGGGTATGCAGTTACTACCGATGGGGCAGGTAATATTTATGTGGCTGGTGGTTTTACGAGTAGTTTGGCTCGTTTTGGGGGTATTACCTTGTATAATGATACCACAGGCGGGTTTTACAACCAGTATCTGGTAAAGTATAGTGCCTCTGGTAATATAATTTGGGCAAGGTCTAACAGTGCAGGTGAGTCTGGTTATTATTGTAGTATATCGGCTGATGATCACGGACATATCTACTTGTCGGGTACCTATCGTAGTTCACGGTTTACAATTGGTGGTACTACGCTTATTAATTATTCACCTACGGGCAGGTTGGAGGATGTATACTTGGCCAGGTACGATACCGCTGGCACTTTATTATGGGCACGTAGTGCAGGTGGTAATAAAAATGATGAACAGTCTAAAGTGGTAGCCGACCAATATGGCAATGCGTATATAATTGGTTCTTTCACCAGCGATTCTATACAGTTTGGTACAACCACTCTTGCCTTAGATACGTTCGGGACTCCAACTGGCAAATTGTTTTTGACTAAATATGACTCACTGGGTAATGTGACCTGGGCTGTAAGTGCACATGCTTATAGTAGTACTGCCGCATCTGTAGTATTAAATGTAACTGGAGAACCTTGTATAGCCGGTTATTTCCTGTCTGATCAAATAATTTTTGGGGCCGACACCTTTTTTCATTCCGGGAATTTCCTTGTGCAATATGATATCTATGGCAGTGTAGGCTGGGCAAAAGTCTTTGATAACACAGGTTGCTATATCCAGGCGATGGCCTGTGATGGGGCTAATCATCTTTTACTTACGGGCTACCAACACGGCACCATTATTTTAGGCCGAGATACCCTATTAGGCAGTACGGGTGGTGTATATGATGTATTTGTTGCAAAATTGGGTTGGCTAGCTGAAGGGGTAGCCTTGCCCACGACCACAGTGTCACCCATCAAAGCCTACCCCGTCCCCACCAATGACATCCTCAATATCTCCCTGGGCCAAGGAAACTTCACGGCCCTCAATATATATGATGCCAATGGCAAAAAAGTATATTCAAAAACACTAGACTCAAAAATCAAATCCAGCGAATTTCAACTAAATACAGCAGGTTTCGCCGATGGAGTTTACATCATACATGCCCTTAGGAATGATGGGGTAAATTACCAGAAGGTGGTGATACAGCATTGATGCATAAATTGCCCTGCATTTTTACTGTTTACTTCAACTAAACTCTTAATAAATGAAATTTGGCTTAATAATCTTGAAGTGGCAATTCCCCCTTGGAGCTTGGGCTTTGTGCGGTAGGGAAAGGGGTTAGGGGGATATATATTTATTGCTTAGAATTGTTTGTTGTATATTATAATTATGTCAAAGCGAATCCCTCTATTAACGTGCCTGATTTTATTTTTTGCCTTTTGCTCTTCTGCACAAGATGACTCAAACTATATAAAGCAATTCATAAAGGAGAAAGTAAATATACTGGCAGGTGATGCCATGATGGGTAGAGGATATGTATACAATGGCAGGGGGGTAGCGGCTGAATGGCTTAAGAAAAACTTTACAGAAATGGGCCTTAAACCCGTTGATGGTAATGGTGGTTTTGCACAGCAATACACCTTCCCCATCAATACCTTCCCCGGTAAGATGAAGCTGGAAATAGACAATACCATCTTGAAACCCGGTGCCGATTTTATAATTGATGCCTCCTCTGCGCCCTACCATGTAGCAGGGTTGAAATTGAAGGTTGTAGATATGAGTAAAATCAATACCCCGGCCCAACTAAAACATACCCTTAAAAAACTCAAACACAAAAAAGCCTGGATTATTGAAAATACCGATACCCTGTGCAAAAAACTAAAAACTAGGCCTGAACAAATAGCCACCCTGCTTCATAAAGGCTGCTACATTATCCCCACCAAAAACAAACTAACCTGGACAGTAGAAGGTTATCAAAATGAGTCAACAGTATTTTACGTAAAACAGGATGCCCTCCCAGCAAATCCTACTAAAGTTAGCCTGGATATAGATGCTGAACTACTCCCCACAACCCAAAATGAAAACCTGATAGCAACAATACCAGGAGAAGTAAAGGACACCTTTATTGCCTTTACCGGCCACTACGACCACCTGGGTATGATGGGTGGGCATTCGGCTATATTCCCCGGTGCAAGCGATAATGCTAGTGGAATGTCAATGTTGCTCTACCTGGCCTCCTACTTTATTATGCACCCACAGCATTACAGCATATTGTTCTTAGCCTTAAGTGGTGAGGAGGCTGGTCTACTGGGGTCTGAATACTACATCCACCACCAGATAGTGCCGGTAGGGAAAATCAAGTTCCTTACCAATATCGACATTATGGGCGATGCAAGCGATGGTATCACAGTAGTTAATGCTACAGAATACAAACAGCAATTTGGCCTGATGCAGCAAATTAACGACCTAAACCATTACCTGCCCATAATAAAGCAAAGGGGCAAGGCCCACAATAGCGACCACTGGCACTTCACCGAAGCCGGGGTGCCCTCCTTCTTCATCTACTCCAACGGTGGCAAAGGCTATTACCACGATATCTACGATAAGCCCGCCGAACTCACCCTCAACCATGTAGCTGGTGTTGCGCAATTATTGATAGATTTTGTGGGGGAGGTGAAGTGAGGGGGGCTTATTGATTCAAAGTCAATAAATGCTCAATCGATTTAATGAGTTTTTGAGCAGGTAGTATTAGTTCTTTTACTTCGGCTTCATTGAAGGATATGAGGTCTTCATAATCAGATTTTTGTCTTTTTTCAAAGATATATGTATAGAATTCACCTGAAGCAATATCAATTTTACCTGTTAACACAAAATGCAGACCAAACATTTGTTTTACACCTGCATGCTTTTTCGCTTTTATTTCATTTTGTATCAATAATGCACTTACAGCATAAAAACATGCATAATATAGTCGGTTAACAGCTGTATAGAAAAGTTTATTTTCAACTAAAAATTCAACTTCTTTTAAAGTCTCCTTAGCCCGTGTCATTCGGTATTTAACGTAATCTACATTTTCCTGCTGATTCATAACAATACACCCTCATTGTTTACATTTTCATAAAAAGGTGTAACCATATGTTTGTTTTCCCAGCTATCCTTTGTGTAAATCAAAGGACTAATAGAAATCCCAAATTGTAGTTCTACAAGAAATAAAGAATAGGTAATCTTCGATTGTTCTGTGTAGGATAATTGTTCTTTATCCACTAAAATTAATAAATCAATATCTGACTCTTCTGTTTGCTCCCCTCTGGCATAGGAACCAAATAAAATCAACATGGCATCCGGTGCTGTAGTTTTTACCGAATTTCTGATTTGGTCGAAAATATTTTCCTTGAGAAGCATAATACAAATATACTAAAATTGTGTGATAATCATTGTGTTTGTTACGCTCCTAATTCAGTTCAATCCACCCATTTTTCATTTAGGGATGGTATTTTAAATCCAAAATATTGTCTAAAAGGAATGGTAAACAATAACAA
>CAIWHI010000177.1 GCA_903912435.1 uncultured Bacteroidota bacterium
CTGATACCCGTATTGAGACTGTGAAGATGAAGGTGCTGAAATAGATGTGCGCTGTTGTTTAGATGCGAAATTACATTTCGCCCTTTCAGGGCTTCTAACAAATTCGTTTATTACATAGAATTATCTATTTTGATACGATAGGTTTATCTCACTTACTTTGAACCCGCTTCGGGCAATGTCATTAAGTTAAGGTATTCGTCGAATTCCAAATTTATTTTCCTCAGCCATTGAGTCATTTAAAGATAAGATTTCACCCCTGTGGGGCTCACTATTTTCGCCAATCAACAGACCCAGGGCGATGCCCTGGGCTAATATATCAGGCCCGCTGCGGCGGGCGCCAAACGCTGTAAATTCATATTGTAATGAGTGCAAAATATATTTGCACTAATCCGAAATCCTTAACTTAATGACATTGCCGCTTCGGGGTTCTGAAGTGGTTGTTTTTTCCGCAGGTTGCACCGACGGCTATTCATATTGATGCCCGTTGGGCTTATAAAGCTAATACATTACAATTTATAAATGGGCTACCAAATTCATTAGAGCAAGGTCTTTGGTGTAAGTACTAACAATGCCGAAATCGAAATTTAGTTGTTCCGAATCTTTAAAGAAGATCAACAATTGTTTCTGATTCGGGGTTGATGGTAAATGGTTTTACCAGGATGGTGGGCTTTGCTACCCTTTCGTTGTCTTTGGTGTAATGCACTTCATAATTACCGGGCTGGATGCGCAGGTGCTTGCTTTCGGGGTCGTTTACATCAAGGGTATAATATTTTATATCTACACCATCTACCTTTTGGTACAATTCAACGAAATGTTTTTGTAAGCCAGAACCATTGAAATGCCCAAAACCGGGTTGTTTCAAATTAATAATAGTTTCCTGCTCAAAATCAAGGTCCATTTTTATACTTTGCCTTGGGAAGGTATTAATATCTATCTGGTAAACTCCTGGCTCATACTCAATTAATTCGTTGCAACGCTGCTCTGAAATTTTGATGGGTGATTTATTCAGTTGTTTTACTACCGCCTTAAACTCTGATACTGGCCTGGATGGTGCATCTTCATATACGAACTTCAATTTGGTGTTTTTTACGTTCACCACCAGCCTATTCAGTTTCTTATCTTTAATGACCACATTATGCACCCATAATCCTTTTTTTGAAGCAAAGGCAATATCATAAGTACCGGTCATTACCCCATTTTGAACATCTATATTTCCCAAACCATCAACAGTGCGCTTAAATTGTTTTACAACATTAGTAGTCCCTGCATCAATCATAAGTACTATAGGTTGCGACTGGTAGTAACTACCCTTACCATTAGTGAAATATATTTCGAGACCGGTTTCCTTAGCATCCAAAACTTCCATTTTAAAATCTGTACTATAACTAGATGATTCAGACATTGATTTAGCTAATTTGGATAAAGGTGGTGGGGGCACCAGGGTATCTGATCTTACAAATGCTGGTAATTCAGGTAAATTTCTGACTGTCAGTTTAGTATTGGCCATTAATTTAAATATTTCCATTGCAAATAGTTTCAGGGGTGATAACTTAATGGTTTGAATAGGTGCACCAACTGCCCTCACCAATAATTCTGTATCCATTTTCACAAATGGAGGCATAGCAGGCAGGCTCCTTTGGTTAATATTTGCAAAAGCGGTGAGGCTAAAGGATTGGGTAGAAAACGAATGATAAGTGGATTGGGTTAGGGATGAAAATTGAGTACCTGAAACAGTTCTTACTAACGTGGATGAGTCTATTTTAACTTTGAAAACTATATCCTCACCTGAGTATCTTACATACCTTAGTGATTCTACGGGTCCAAAATTTCTCATTACATAATTATTAAGGAAATAGTAGTTCATTCTTTGCATGGGCGGACCATATTTTACTTCGGCCCTTACATCAGTAAACCCTGCTTTGTTTATTTTAAGAGCAGGGAAAAGACCTCTAACTATTGTACTTACGGTGGTTGTAATTTCAGTGGTTTTTGTCGTCTTCAGGTAATTGCCCATACAGGCATATATACCATCGAGTGTGGGGTCTTCTTCCAGCCCTACGATATATGGTTTGAAGAAAATCTTGCTCTTCATCAGGTCATGCATCACACCGCATATATCGCCATTACAACTCTCGCCGCCATCGGTTATTAATACAAGGCTATAGGCATTATGTGCTTCGTCTAGCAAGTCATTTTCACCTGCCTGTTTTAGGGAGTAAGCTATTGGGGTGATGCCCAATGGTCTAAGGTCATCGAGGCGTAGTGACATCTGGGTTTTGTTTTCTCTAGAAAAAGGGACTTCATTTTTAGTATCATAGCAGTTATTATCCTTCACCTCACTCTGCTCACCAAATGCCCTTAATGAAAATTCGATCTGAGGATTAATCTTATATACACTATCCATCAATTCCAGGATTAGCTTACCGGCTGCTTTATGTTTTGGTGTGCCATCCTGCCATTTTCTAATCATACTGGATGATTCGTCTAATAGAATAAGCACCCTTGATTGCACCCCATTGTTTTGGTCTTGACTATAAGCAAAATAGGTAGAGAACAGATAAATAATGACTAAAACATAAATTTTATTCAACATAACTCAAATTTAAATAACAAACCCCTAACAAACCAAAGGGATTCAAAAACCATGCCAATACATAATGAAAGTATGGAAATAGGGTGTGAAGGGCGAATAAATTAATACTAAGCGTGAATAAAAGATGATAAAACACTGCTAATAGTTAGGAAAAGGAATACAGACAAAATGTCCACCTGACAAAAAAAACAGACTATTTCCTTACATCCCAGCCATTGAAAAAGCCGTTGTACTTTTTGATAGTGGTTTTTAGCTCTTCGGTAAGCGGGTCGAGGAAGTCGGATTTTATGGGGCCGACCTTAGATAGTATTAGGCCATAAGGGGCATTGAGGCTTGAGGTGGGTTGCAATTTTTCCAGTTTATAACCCTTTGCCCTTACCGAATCTGTAAATAACGACCGCAAACTATCGGCCCTGAAGCTAAGATCGAAAATTATGGTGCGTTTGCCAGTGAGGCTATCTCCCCTGCCCAGCATCATGGTGATAATCTTGTTGTTATCCATCCAGTTGCGGGCTTTTTCATCAGGGTATAAAAATCCACGGTAAATTACCCAGTCGTGGTCTTTGCGCATTTTGATGGTATATTCATAATCAGGGTATAAACGGCCATACATACGTAGTAGGGCATTTCTGATACCTGTAGTATCTTTTACATAATAGTAGTTTAGTCTTTGACAGTCGTGGGTATATGTGCCGGTGAGTACTTTGGGTGTAACACCGGTTAAGAAATTACTAGTTTCGTCTAGTATTTCTTCGAGCCTGGGTATTTCGTCGGCTATGGGCAGAAAGTGTTTGTTGCAGTTTTTAGCCTTGGGGCCGGTGATTACCAGAAAGGGGTATTTTAGATCAGGGGCGATTTCGGCAAGGTCCATATCAACCAATACAGATGCGGGTTTGTCGCCAACCTTGGCCATATAGGTATCCCAATTCTCATTTTGCGCGTGGGCAGTGTGTGAGAAAAATAGTGTTGTAAGTGCCGAAAAGAGAATCAGGTATTTCACATTGTAAAATAACTAAATCTGCATCATCTATTAGTCCACTTTAGGAAACAATTGGGAAATGGGATGGTATGTTTAATTGGTTAATATACCGGTAGCCCTGCTGGGGCAG
>CAIWHI010000178.1 GCA_903912435.1 uncultured Bacteroidota bacterium
CTACAAATCCTCCAAATAGGACAATTGGGTGCAGAAATAATGAGCCAGATTCATTGGATATAATCTTATCAAAACGCCCTCCAAACAATTGTTTAAAATTTGGAATGATTTTTGCTAATTAAAAATCACTAACATTTGTGCTTTCTTCAATAAGTAGGAAGAGGCTTGTTTGCGAAATATCCTATCAAATTCCTATTAATTGGCCTTAATTGAATATCAATTGCGAGACAAGATAAAAACCATTTTAAGAGATGAAAACACCGCCAATAAAATATAATTAGTCCATAACCTGTCATACTTTTATCACTAGATATCCAAAATAACTAATAGCATGAAACCTATAAAAATTACTAAAATCACCATTGCTTGCATCCTATTTTTCATCATCATAATTGCTGGTATTAGTTCTTTTGGACAAACTATTACCACACTGGCAGGTGGTATTGGTGATGGCTTGAATAGTCTTACGTATGGAAGGCTAAAAACACCTGGCTCCATTGTTTATGACAAGCATGGGAATATGATAATAATGGATGTAGGCAATAACAGGATTAGGAAGGTGAGCCCAACTGGTATTATTTCAACCTTATCTGGTATAAGTGGAGGATGTTGCAATGTAACAGGTATAGGAGGATTAGCAAAATACGCCGGCTACGGTGCTTTAGGTACAGGTATAATCATTGATAGTATTGGCAATATCCTATTCACTGCAAACAATGTGGTTTGCAAAATTGATACTTCAGGTATTCTGACCCTTTTTGCAGGTGTTAATAACTATGGTGGCTTTTCAGGTGATGGTAGTTCAGCAACAATGGCAAACCTTTCAAATCCGTATGGTATTGCAATGGATCATTCGGGCAATTTATTTATAGCTGATGCTAGCAACAGAAGAATCAGACGGGTAAGTACATTAGGTATTATTACTACCGTGGCAGGTGGTGGATCAAGCTATGTTGATGGGGGACCTGCTATCTCAGCACAATTAATCTTTCCTACTGATGTAGCAGTAGACAATTCGGGCAACTTGTTCATAGCAGATGGATATAATATAAGAAAAGTAAATACCTCTGGAATAATTAGCACAATTGCCGGTACAGGTAGTTCAGGTTCTTCAGGCGATGGTGCTGCTGCTACACTAGCAAACATAGAAGCTAATTATATTAAACTTGATGCAGCCGGGAATATTTACTGCTCAGGGAACAATTGCATTAGAAAAATAAATACTTCGGGTATTATTTCAACAAAAGCAGGTAATACCACTGTGGGTTTTTCAGGAGATGGGGGATTTGCAACATCAGCAAAATTCAACAATAATGAGGGCTTTTTCTTTGATACTTCAGGCAATTTATTTTTAAGTGATGCCGGTAATAATCGTATTAGAAAGGTGAACTCCTCAGGAATTATTTCTACAGTTTCAGGTAATAATTACCCTATAAGTGGCTATTTGGAAAATTCTGACCCTTACCTTGCTGTATTCAACAATGCTCAAAGTATAGTGAGCGACCGTATCGGTAATTGCTACCTGATAGATGGCAATAGGATAAGAAAAATTAGTGTTGCAGGGAATGTTTCACTCTATGCAGGAAATGGGATTGTTGGTTTTAGTGGAGATGGCGGGCCGGCAACTGTAGCAGAGTTAGATGCCCCCAAAGCCCTGGCTGTAGATAGATATGGGAATTTATACATTGCAGATAAAGGAGCAAATCTTATCAGAAAAGTAAGCGCAGCAGGAATCATTTCCACAATAGCTGGTGGAGGATCAGGTGGTCTTGGTGATGGTGGCCTTGCTACAGCAGCCGTTATTTCAGCATATGGTGTAGCAGTTGACACTGTGGGGAATATTTATATTGGAGATGCTAGCAACAATCGTATAAGAAAAATTAACACATCAGGTATCATCAGTACAATTGCCGGCACCGGCATTGCAACAACCAGTGGAGATGGCGGACCTGCCTCCTTAGCAGCCCTCAACCAACCTTCCTACATTACTGTTGATAAAAAGGGCAATATTTATATAGCTACATGGAATGGCATAAGAAAAATCAATACGCATGGCATTATTAGTGCTTTTTCTATATTTAATTCAGAGCTCTTTGCTAATGATAACCTGGGAAATCTATATTGTGTAGACTACAATAACAATATTATTAAAATTGACACTTTTGGATTTACTACAAATGTTGCCGGTAACAGGTCAATTGGTTATATGGGGGATAATGGGCCGGCTACTGATGCTGAATTTATCGCGCCCTCGGGGATAACAGTTGATAGTACCGGTCATCTATATATCACAGACCCTACCAACATAAGGAAGGTGTGTTGTATGAGTAATATTATTGACCGTCCTCCCTTGTTTACTAATGGTGCTACAACAACATTGAATATATGTTCCGGATCAACTGCCAACCCAATAAACTCACTATTGTCCATTACCGATGGTGACATAGGTAATCCTGAATCCTGGACAATTATTAGCGCCCCTACTCATGGCATTCTGGGTGGATTCCCTTATACCACTACATCTACAGGAGGCCTACTTTCCCCTTCAGGATTATGCTATACACCTGCTTCAGGCTATTCAGGGATTGATAATTTCACCATTCAAATTTCCGACAATTCAGATGTTAACACTATAGATGTTACTGTAATTATAAGTCCCTTACCTGCTACTCACCGAATATCAGGTCCATCAACAGTTTGTTCAGGCGAAATTACCCGCCTCACTGAAACAGCATCCGGTGGTATTTGGAGTAGTAGTAATAGTTCTTGTATTGTAGGGTCTACAGGATATGTAACTGCTATCACCCGTGGCATCGACACTATAAAATATACTGTGAGCAATTCCTGCGGCACCACTATTGCCACACATACTTTAGCTATAATCGGTCCAGGGCCTATTTCCGGCATTTTGTCTGTTTGTGAAGGCGCTCATACAACATTGTCAAATTCGGTAAGTGGTGGTGTATGGATAAGTGACGATACATCCATTGCCGGTATTGACGCAAGCACTGGAATTGTTACCGGTGTGATGGCCGGCTACGATAATATTACCTATACACTTTCATCAGGTTGTAGTACTATTGCCACACTCACTGTAAACCCGGCCCCATTTGCTGGTACTATATCCGGGCTAAGCGCAATATGTACAGGCACTACAAATGTATATTCCGTTAGTGCCACATCAGGAACATGGAGTGCTACCAATGCTAGCGCAACAGTTTCAGGCATAGGCCTCGTTAATGCCATTAGTACCGGAATAGATACTATCCGATATGCGGTAAGCAATAGTTGTGGCACATCCATCTCATCAAAAATATTAACCATCAATGCAATGCCAACTGTTGGCGCTATTACCGGTCCATCCACAGTATGTGTATCATCTGTAATTACATTATCCAATTCAGCAGGAGGTGGTATTTGGAGCAGCCCCGACCCTTATGTAATTGTATCAGGTACCGGTATGATAGCCGGTATAATTAGTGGTACAGCTATAATATCCTACGTAATAACCAATTCATGTGGAACGGCTTATGCTACAAAGCTTATATCTGTAAATGCAATCCCTGCACCAGGCTCAATAACTGGTTCTACCACCCTATGCACGGGTGGTACTACCACCCTATCGGCAACTTTAAGTGGCGGTACCTGGCTGAGTGGGAACCCTTCAATTGCTACCATTGGCACTACAGGTATAGTTAATGGCATTTCTGCGGGTTCTGTATTTATTTCCTACACAGTTACCAATGGATGCGGTAGTTTCACGGTCACCACCATCATCAACGTCCTTCCAGCCAGCCCAATTAATCCGATAACCGGAGCCTCTTACCTATGTATAGGTACCACCACTACCCTGTCCGATGCCACCTCTGGCGGCTCATGGAGTAGCGCAAATACAGCTGTGGCAACTATTGGTTCCACGGGTATTGTAAGCGGGGTATCCGGTGGCATAGCTGTAATCAGTTATACCGAAGCCTTGGGTTGTGGTGTATCGGTAGCAACTTTCAATATTACTGTAAATTCTACTCCTACATCAGGTTTTGTATATGGACCTGCAGCCCTATGTATAGGAAATAGCGCTATATTATCTTCCTATATTACCGGTGGCACATGGCTAAGCAGCAATTCGTCTGCTTCTATTGGCATTACAGGATTAATTACTGCTCTATCCCCCGGCATTGATACAATTACGTATACAGTCAGCAATAGCTGCGGCACTGCCACCTCATCTAAAACAATATCTATAAACCCGCTCCCACTAGTTGGCAGCATTTCAGGCCCTTCTACAGTTTGTGTAGGTGATACCATTTCTTTAACCGATACGACGTCCGGAGGCCTATGGCATAGTTCCAACAATTCAATTGCCGTTGTTAGTAGCACTGGTATATTTAATGGCCTAAGTATAGGTATTGTTATTATAGATTATGGCATTACCAATATTTGCGGCACCGCCACAGCTTCCAAAAGCATCTCTGTAATTTCTACAAATGCCGGCACTATTACCGGCCTCAATACCCTATGTGCTGGAACAAGTACAACA
>CAIWHI010000179.1 GCA_903912435.1 uncultured Bacteroidota bacterium
CACAACTATGATCAATGCTTGTAAAGAAAAATTTCAAAGCCTGGATATCTTAGTCAATAATGCGGGCATTTATCCAAATAAAAAAATAAGTGATATGACTTATGAGGATTTCGATAAAGTTCTGAGTGTAAATCTCAAAAGTGTTTTTCTAACTACTAAAATTGGAAGTGAAATAATGAAGATTCAAGGCGGCGGTAAGATAATAAACATTACTTCAATTGATGCTCTTCACCCGTCAATGACCGGACTCGCTCATTATGACGCATCCAAACATGGCATGTGGGGCTTTACAAAGAACTCTGCGTTAGAACTTGCCGATCATAAAATTTGGGTAAATGCTATTGCACCTGGTGGAATTTTAACACCAGGCGTAACTGCTTCGGCTCCATCTAATCCTGATCCAAATATGATGGCTGAGCAGACTAAAGTATTTATGAATAAGATACCAATGCATAGGTTTGGTGATGCCGATGAAATTGCCAAGGTTGCTCTTTTTCTAGCAAGCGACATGTCAAGCTACATGACCGGAGAACAAATAGTTGTAGACGGCGGAGTATTGCTTAGCTAAGTCTTTTCTTTAGGTGCATAGAAGCTGCGACGGCTATAAGGATTAGTAGAAACAATAAATAGACTGAACGATCAATTATACTTGCCGATAAAATGTTTGATGCGTTTATATGGTGAAGTTTTTGCGTGAGCAAAAGAAAACTTTCCCTAAAACCTATGGCACCAGGAGTTATTGCTACAAAAAGAGATAGATTTGCGACTCCCGTATATGCAAGTACCTGATGGTAATCTATGGATTTGTTAACTATATGAAGTTCAATTAGATAAATTAACGAAGTTATGAATAGCTGTATTAGGGTTATTATGAATAGCTTCGATATAGTTTCAAGACTTAATCTGGCCTTATCTGCCTTGTTAATCTTAGAACTAAGTAATTTAAAACCAGCATAAATAACAATTGAAGCCAAAATAATTGTTATTAAGGCAAGCATAAAATTGAATCCTCCAACGGCAATAAATAAACAGCTAATTAGTGCAATGAAGCCATAATATATCAGCGATACGTATAGAAATTTCTTTATATCCAGCGAATGTTTTTTCTTTAGATATATTGCCCTTACCCCGGGTCCGCTTTGAAGTGGTCCGAAAAAGTTTACAATATTAGACCATATATTAAGTTGAAGGTTTTCATGAAAAACAATCTTTTTTTCGAAAAGTTCTAATGAGCATTTCAAGACATAAGTTAGTGCTAAGAGTATGGCTCCATAAAGAATTAGAATTGCTGAGATGTTAAATAGCGATAAGTTCTTTACTGGCTCCAAAGCATTCTTGTGATTTAGGAAGTAAAACAAAAAACCGCCGGCAGTAAGTATTAATATTAAAATTGCCAGCAGTTTCTTTTGGTGTTTGTTGATTATTTCTTTCACGACTATTTTTTATTCTCTATGGCATTTATCATGTCATGGTTTAGCCCAAAATAGTGCGCCACTTCATGCCATACAGTATTTTGTACCTGCTTTTTAAGTTCATCCAAGCTATTGCTGCTCATTTCTATCGGAATTTGAAATAGAGTTATGGTGTCTGGCAAAAGCTTAATATTTCCACCTCTTTGAGATAATGGAACCCCTTCATATAAACCAAGCAATATTTGACCCTTCAGAAGCCCGGATTGTTTTATCTGTTCATCACTAGGAACATCACGAATAAAAAAACCAACATTTGATATTTTATCTTTATGAACCTTTGGTAGTCCATCTACCGCATCATGGACTAGTAATTCAAATTCTTCTTTAGATATTTTGTACATATATAAGTGCTTACCTATGTATAGGTTATCACTTAAATATAAAGGTTAACTAGTGAATCTTTTAGTCTCACCATAAGCTAATGCAGCACCACCAATGGCCATTGCTATAATACTGGCTTCTAGCGCTCTCTCGGTGTTGCCCTGGAGATAATCTACTTCTCTTTGAGATACGC
>CAIWHI010000180.1 GCA_903912435.1 uncultured Bacteroidota bacterium
ATACCATTCCTCTATCTGCTTAAAATCTATATACTGAACTGTTTTATTTAATACCAAATTCTTATTGTATTGCCTGCGGGGTTCAGGGAAATAGGGACTTATCCCATATTGAAGGCGTAGTGTAACAATTTTTTTCCAGTCAGTTTCGGCATCACAATAATCACTTGGGTATATGCCTATACCACACTTATGCTTTGTTGCATATTCAAAACGGTCAACAATCTGCGCCAGCTCAGTAGGCAACATGTTGCCCTTATTAAATTCTTCCAGCCATAATTTCTTGAATTTGTAATAAAGCGCCGGCCAATAAACATGTGCATTTACGAACGTTAAAATATCAGTTCTGGTAACCCAATAACCCGGATAGCCATTACTAACGATATAAGAATAATACCTTTCAAAAAATAGACTGTCTGATATTGCGTAATTTCTTCTTCTAATATCTCCCTCAGGCAACGTAGAAGACACCTGCCTCAATTTATTGTAATACTGGTCACTATCATTAAGTGCGTTTATATAGCGCACCTTCTCGTATATGGCAGGGTCGGCATTAAATTTATCTACAACTACCTTGTTTGCAGCAATAGCTTCCTCAAGCATTTTATTCCATCCCGGCTTAGAAATCAGCATACTATAATATGTAGAGTCACTTTTTATATCATACATACTGAAACCAATGCTAAACTCTGATGCGGACCTTAAATAACCCAAAGCATTTATACTGTCATTTAGAATTAACCCAACGGCACATGCTGCCAAATAATCCTTAGCATGCTTATGTGCATCTAGCTTAAAGGCTTTCTGGTACATTAAATATGCCTTTTGGTATTCACCCTTATATTTAAGGTATTCACCGTAGTTCACCAGATTGTAATATTTAACCTGGGGTGTTTGTGCATTTGTGTAGCCTGCCTGTAGAAGGCACAAGAACAATAATAGGTATTTCATGGTTGTTTTGTATGGTGTTTTTTGTGACTAAAGAAATAGTGATTGAGTAGATTTCATAACTCAATATGAATATACGGCTCACATCTTATAAATGTAATAAACTTATTTTACCTCCTTATCTTTATCACCCATTATGTTTTAACTTTTGACTTTTAACTTTTCACTTTACCTCCCTATCTTTATCCCCGAATATGTTTTAACTTTTCACTTTTAAATTTTACTTTTAAAAATGAAAGAACTCCTCGATACCTGGCACATCCACGACCGCATTAACCAATACCTGCTTAATGCCATAGATGAAAATAATTTTAAAGACATATCTGCCTCCAAGGGCAGGAATGTATGGGAGCAGTTTGCACATATACACAATGTAAGGCTTATGTGGCTTAAAGCTGCGGCCCCCGAGCTCCACGCCACCCAAATTAAGATTGAGAAAGACCTACCTATGCTGAAAAGCACAATGGCCGAAATGCTCAAAAACAGTGGCGAGGCTATTGCTCAACTATTGGAAAAGGGATTTACCGAGGGGAAAATCAAAAACTTCAAACCCCACCCAACAGCCTTCCTGGGTTATCTTATTTCGCACGAAAGCCACCACAGGGGGCAGGTAATACTCGCCCTAAAACAGTCGGGCCACCCCATCGACCAGAAGACCGGTTTTGGGATGTGGGAGTGGGGGATTCGTTGAAAAG
>CAIWHI010000181.1 GCA_903912435.1 uncultured Bacteroidota bacterium
CTGATACCCCGGTTAAGAGCCCTGATATCGCATTAATCCTTGCCACTGCCGGATTACTACTTGTCCATGAGCCACCTAGGGTGGCATCGCTAAGGGTAGTAGTTGCCCCGGTGCAAATACTGGTAGTACCCGTTATAGGCCCCGGAACAGCAAAGCATGGAATAAAGCAAAGCAAGAGTAAAAGTGTAAATGCAATTTGTTTCATAAGAGAATTTGAATAGTAAGCAATGGGGTGATAAACTTAGGCAAGGCTGGAGACAAATTTAGTAAAATAAAATAGAATGTCAAAAGGGGGGATTTAGCAGTTCTAATGTATAAAAAGCTGTTTGGTAATACTAATCCTTATGGTGTATTTTTGATTCGCAAATTTATTATGACCATACTCCAACTATTACATACAAGCACCATACTTACCAGGGTAGCTTGTGTTATTGCGGTATTGGCAGTTATATTGGCTGCGGCTAACCTCCACTACAAATCGCCCAGGTTAAGAAATGCTTCAAAGTGGACTTTTATTGCGGCTTTGGTATTGCTTTTGGTAGGTGGGTATTGTTTTGTATTGGGTTTTTTGAGGACGGGGTGCTAGGGGGGGCTTTTGATATTTTGAAGGCTAGCCAAGAAATAGATTACTTTTTATGCGACCAGCCAAAGGACTTTGTTGGTAACCAAGATAATATTTAAACCAAAAGAGCACTAGAAATGAATATTGAGATTATTGGTGAAGTAATTAAGTGCATATTGGCTCTTGACTATTGATAATCTATAGTAATCAAATTTCGTAAAATAAGTTTTATTAGAAGTATGTGTTTTTTTTGAAATTTGCTAATTCATTATTACATTGTGCTAAATTTTTGTTGGATATTCTATTGATTCATTTGGTTTAATAGCTATGCTTTAATATTGAGAATGTAGATTTGTATATGGAAAATCATTTGATAATTGGCCTTGGTGGCACGGGAGGTAAGATTATTCGTTCTCTTAGAAAAACAATATTTCAGGATTTTAAAAGTAATCAGGCTGATAGCGTTAATATGGGGTATCTTTATTTGGATACATCAGATGAATTAATGGCTATGGATGATTCTACCTGGAAAGTCCTTGGTAATAATGTCCAATTAGATGAAGGAAGTAAGGTTTTTCTAAAACCATCTGGCTTGATGGAGGTTATTCAAAATATCAAGCAGTATCCAGGAATAAAGGATTGGATTGGAAATGTTAATGATTGGGCTGAATATTTAAACTCAACAGCTGGTCTTAGCACCGCTGGTGGGCAAAGAAGAAGACTAGGGCGTTTTATTTTGGCTTCAAATGCAGCTAAGTTTAATAGTTCGCTTATTACACAAGTTAACCAATTGCAAAATACTTCTGGTCTAGCTGATATCAATTTTCATATCTGTTGTGGTTTAGCTGGTGGAACTGGGTCTGGCACTATTATTGATGTTTTAGCCCAAATTCGTAAAAACTTTAAGCCATCTCAAGTAAGTTCGTATAAAATCATTCTGTACTTATTTTTACCAGAAGAACATCCAAAAACGGATCGAGATTCGGGCTTTTATCATTCTAATGGTTATGCAGCTCTTTCTGAAATAAACGCTTATGGTATTGGTGCGTATCTGCCCTATGACATATCTTCAAATAATAGTAACGATCAGAATAGATTTACAAAAATAGATGATCCATACAATGGAGCTTATTTATTTTCAAACATAAATGAGAATGCAAATAAAGTTGATATAGATGATGAGTTGCCTAACATAGTTTCAGATTTTCTCTATCAGAAATTAATTTCAATCAAAGACACTTCATGGAAAAGAGATAAACTTGGAAGGCAAGAAAATAATGAGAATTTAGATGCGGCACCCGAACAATCATCAACAAGTCCATTTCCAGAAAGGTCTATTAGATTTCTTTCTTTTGGAGTAAAAAGAATTGCGATTCCAGAAGAGGAAATTAAAGAATATATCACTTATAATTATGCCAATCAAGCGCTCTTGCAGTTAAGATATAATAACTGGGCAGATGAAACGGGTTATCAGAATGAACAAGTAAATAAAAACTTTGCAGAAGAGGTTAGAAAAAAAGAGTTGCAAAATCATTGGTTTATTACAGATGATCATTTAAGACTATCAACACCAATTATAAATGATGCTATAACCAAAAGGTGGAAGCCTATTACAGACACTTGGAAAAATGTTATTACAATTTATAAGTCAGAGGCAAAGCTAAAAAAGGATCTAAACTGGTTAGATGAGTTAAAAAAACTTTGTAATAAATATTATAATGAAA
>CAIWHI010000182.1 GCA_903912435.1 uncultured Bacteroidota bacterium
AACCATTAATAATTAACCATTAATAATTAACCATTAATAATTAATAATTAATAATTACTCCTTCACTACCCTATCCATTTTCAAAATTACCCCATGTTCATCAAAAACCTGTACTAAATACATACCGGAAGGATAACCGGCAATAGAAATTGGCTGGTTTAAAGGAAACACCCCCAAGGTGACACCAACCAGAGAGGTTATTTTCACCTTGCCCTTTTCCATACCCGTTATAGTAATAAGACCACTAGTAGGGTTAGGAACTATATGGATTTGATAATCGGATATATCATTTACAGTATTTACCGAGTCATAGGTCCTGGTGCCGCCCAATTTCACCACCCAGCAATCTCCCGCTCCATGGCTGCCAACTACACCAGAATCATTGGAATCGGTATATCCTGCTATAACATAAGAACTATCTGCATCCTGCAATAGGGAATTTGCACCATCATAGCTAGTTCCTCCCAGAGATTTCTGCCATTGTATATTGCCTGTAGCAGATAACTTTACCACCCAAAAATCACTTTGTCCTAAATTCCTTGTTAAATCCGAATCGTTTGAAAAGGTAATAGCACCTATTGCGTAGCCCCCATCCTTTGTGGCTATAATTGATTTACCAAAATCGGCATTACTGCCACCCAGACATTTCTGCCATTGTATTGTCCCTGTTTTTGACAGTTTTACTACCCAGGCATCCACCCCACCCTTATTACCGGAAACATCACTGTCGTTAGATTTAGTAAAGCCTGTAAATGCATAACCGCTATCATTGGTTTGAATAATAGAAACCGCATTTTCATCCTGCGATCCGCCATAAGTCTTTTGCCATTCTATATTGCCATTTGCAGCGATTTTTATTATCCATGCATCATTGCCTCCATAATTAGCAGTTAAATCACCATCAATTGATTTACTACCACCTGCCAGAATAAAACCACCATCATAGGTTTTCTGCATAGCATTAACCCCTTCACCCCGTGAACCGCCGTATGATTTTTGCCATTGTATACTTCCAGATTTAGATAACTTTACCACCCAGCAATCGGCACTATCATGGTGACCGCTTAAAATATCACCGTCTATAGAACTACTAACACCACCCACCAGATAGCCACTATCAGAAGTTTGAATAACACATTCGGCAATATCAGTACCTGACCCTCCCAGGGACCTGGCCCAATCAATAGTGCCTGTTTTAGATAATTTGGCTACCCAATAATCCCATGTGCCGTGATTACCGGTTACATCACCATCTGTGGAGTTGCTATAACCGGTAACCACTAAACCACTATCAAAGGTATAAGCGACCGAATAAGCAATCTCAGAACCTGAACCACCTATAGCCTTAGACCAAGTAAGTGCACCTGATGAAGATAACATACCCACCCAATAATCATATTGGGTGCCGTGAATATCAACTACATCACCTGAACCTGAATATCCTGCAAACACATAAGCCCCGGGATAAGCCCTTTTGATAGATGTTAGTTCATCAGGGCCCGAACCTCCATAACATTTTGCCCACCGAATAAGTGGAGCCTGAGCTAAGGATAAATTGGCAACAAAAAACAATAAGGTAAATAAGGTCAGGCGTTTCATATTTATAAGATTACGTGTTTAACAATTGTGGTTTCTCACGGTATACTTTCCAGATAAATTCGCCAAACAAGGTATTGGCCCAGGCAAACCAGGCACGAGTGTATTTCTTAGCCTCATCTTTATAAAAGCCCTCGTGCATAAAGCCGGTACCCGCATGCGAGTTCTGCAGCATTTTCAGACATAGTTTTATTTCCTCATCGTCCTTACTGGTTATACCCCTTATGGCGATGCTGAGTGGCCAAATATAATCGGCACCTACATGGGGACCACCAACGCCCTCACCTGCTTTACCCTTGTAGAAAAATGGATTATCGGCGGATAATACAAACTTGCGGGTATTGGCATAAACTTTATCATTTTCCATACCGGCCACCAGATAACTTAGTGATAGCAAGGACGGTACATTAGCATCATCCATCAGGTTTATACTGCCGAAACCATTGGTTTCATAGGCATAAATCTCCCCATGCACCTTGTGTTTGGCTGTAGTTTCTGTTTTCAATGCCGCAGAAAGAGAATCAAATAATTGGTTAAACTCTTTCATATCCAACTTCTCACTAGTAGCAGTAAACATTTCCTTCATTTGCACCAGGCTTGCCTGGGCAAAATAGTTGCTGGGTATCAGATAAGAATATACCGTAGCATCGTCACTTGGCCTAAAGGCTGAACAAATTAGGCCATTAGGCTTAACAGGGTAACCATATCCACTCATAGGCACAGTATCAGTAGATACTTCTGTCATACGTTGGAAACTATATGGGCCATTACCGTCCATTCGTTGTTGCTCCCTAAAGGTCTTCACCACCAAATTCATAGCTGCAGCCCAGTTAGGGTCGAAAATCGTATTATCATTAGTTGTTTTCCAATAACCATAAGCCAGCCTGATAGGATAACAAAGACTATCAATCTCCCATTTGCGCTCATGCACGCCTTTTCTCATTTTTGTCCTGTCCTTATGCCAGGGACCTTGCTTATCTCTATCCTTATAAAATGCATTTGCATAGGGATCCCATAAAATACACTTTACATGACGCTTAATAACCCCTTTTATTAATTGCTTCAAAGGTTCATCTTTATTACATAATGGCAAATAAGGCCAAACCTGGGCCGATGAATCCCTGAGCCACATAGCATCAATATCGCCGGTAATCACGTAGGTATCAGGCCCATACATATCGCTGGTGAAATCTACAGTTGTATCAAGTGTATTAGGGAAACAGTTTTCAAACAGCCATGCCAATTCCTTGTTACCTATATTTTTCTTTACTTCGCCAATCAGGTCTTCCACTGCCTTACTCTTGAATTTACGTTTATCCTCAGTAGTCCTAACTACTTTAAATCCGTTATCCTCACCCCATGCCTTTGTATATTGGGATAATAAAACTGCCGTAGCGGCCATGCTGGTTTTTGTTACAAATCGCCTTCTATCCATATTTCTATTACTTTTTATTATTGGCTTAGATTTTAATGATATAGAATGTAAATCTATCAAATTACCTTCAAATAACCATTGCCATCTTTATTACGACAAGCCTTATTTTTTTAGACTCCTGTTACTATTACCTAACAAAAAAAAGTACTTTAGAGCCTTGATAACTCTATTTGCTTTCAATAAGGGTTATTACTATTTATTAGATTTATAAACTAACATTACAATATGCATCATTTGAAAAAATCTATGCTGACCGGGCTTACATTGGCTATGTCGGTATGCATAACCCATGCACAGGACCTAATAAAATATGTTGACCCATTTATAGGTACCGGTGGCCATGGCCATACCTATCCGGGGGCCACGGTGCCATTTGGCATGGTGCAGTTGAGCCCAGATAATGGTACCGAAGGTTGGGACTGGTGTAGCGGATATAATTTTGGTGATTCTACCATTGCAGGGTTCAGCCATATGCACCTTAGCGGCACGGGCTGTGGTGACTGGGTAGATATTTCGGTGATGCCCAACACTAAATTGATTGATGATAATGAAAAATTCTACAAAGTAAAATTCAGCCATAAAAACGAAAAAGCCACACCGGGTTTCTATAGCGTGAGTATGGACAATGGGATAAAAGTGGCCCTAAC
>CAIWHI010000183.1 GCA_903912435.1 uncultured Bacteroidota bacterium
ATTCAGGATGATTGCCTAGTTTGAGGTAATCGGCAAAAAATTGCCTGAAACCCAAAAGCACTGTACTAAATATTATTGTAGTTACCAGTATTGACCCAAAAGCTGTCTGGAATAATTTGCGCTTATCAGACCCATTAGATGAAAACCTGAAATAGCCGGTTTCCATACCATAGGAATAAACCACATTGAGGAAAGATATGGCTGACAGGAACATGCTGTACTCCCCGAATTCGGCCTGGCCCTTTGGTGTATGCAGCACATAGGTAACCAGTGGGGTAAGAACATAGTTGAGCAAGCGGGCCCCTATATTACTAAGTCCGTACCAAAGTGTGTGTCCTGCGAGTTTTTTTAATGATGCCAAATGGGGTGCCCGGTGTTTGTTTTCACTATTCCGGGTGATGCGTAAAATTAGAGTTTACAATCGAATTTCTTTACCTTGAAAAAATTTTTATAAATTGCTTACGATTCAGGCACTGCCGGAACCAACATTAATTATATTTAGCAAATAATAACAGAGACAATTATGAAACAATTATTTTTAGTTGCCTGCGGCTTGCTGATACTCAGTACAGGTCATGCACAAAACAAAGGAGTAAACACAAAAAAAGCACCTATTAAAAATAAAGCTGCTGATAATAAAATAGCCCTTGGGGGCACATTGAAGAATATGCGCAAGCAAGCCATAGTAGGGGCTCAGGCATTTGTTTATGCTCCAAATGGCTCAATTGTTGCATCGGGGTATACCGATGATATGGGTTATTTTGAAACCAATGCCCTGGCACCTGGTAAGTACGACCTTAAGGTGGTATATCCATCAGAAAAAATGGCCAAATTCATGGGCGTGGAAGTGGGTAAAAAAGGCATCACCAAGTTGACCATTAATATGAATGAGCCTACAGCTGATACTATTATGACCTATGCTACAATAGCCCCTGTAGAAGCCCCTAAAAAAGCTAAGGGTCTGGATGCAGGTGTACCTACTAAAACAGCCACCAATCCGGCTCCGGCAGTGGCCGCACCAGCTCCGGCAGTAGCAGCACCAAAGACAGCGCCGGCTGCACCGGCCGCAGCACCAAAACCAGTTATCAAGAAATAGTTTTGTCAATGATATTTTATCCGTGCTTTTGATATTATCAGGAGCACGGATTTTTTATGCCTAATTCCTGCCATTTGATAGCACCATAAATAAAAGACCAGGAGTTATTTCCCCCTATTTTTACCTTTCTAAAAAAATCTGAAAAAGTTTGTAACTTTTTTTCCGTAGCAACGATATACTATAAATGGAGGCTAAAGAGTACAACATATGTGTAAAGGAATGGGCGGACGCGCTCTTCAGGTTTGCATGTAAGTGTACAGGGCAGGTATCAGATGCGCATGATGTGGTGCAGGGCAGCTTCGAAGTTCTTTGGCAAAAGAGAAAGGATGTGAGTGTGGAGAAAGCTAAGGCTTTTCTGTTTCAGGTGGCCTACAGGCAGAGTATAGATAACTACCGGCAAAAAGCAAAGGTTGTCTATACCCAGGGACCAGAAAACAGTTCGTCGCCAACAAACCCCGACCTTAAGAAGGTTTTGGAAAGGGCCTTGGCCCGGTTGGACGAACAATCTCGTGCACTGGTGTTGTTGAAAGATTATGAGGGATATAGCTATGACGAAATAGCCGAAATAGC
>CAIWHI010000184.1 GCA_903912435.1 uncultured Bacteroidota bacterium
AATAGTTCGTGTACTTTATTGATTGGATGGTTAGCTATTCGAGTCAATACATCCTTCAACCAGATAAATGGATTGATATTATGCAATTTACATGTTCCCATTAATGAGTATAACAATGCACTTCTTTTAGCTGCCTCATGACTACCTGCAAACAGATAGTTCTTTCTGCCCAATGCTACCGGTCTGATACTATTTTCTACAGGATTATTATCTATGTTTAATGTTGCATCGGTTGTATAGATTGTTAACTCCTGCCACCTTTGGATACTGTAACCCAAAGCTTTCCCTATTGCACTTTTAGGCAATACCTTTATGTAGGCTTCCTTCATCCATTTACCTAATGCTTCCAGTACAGGCAATGCTTCTTTCTGACGTAGTTCTAATAGTTGCTGACCAGTAATATGCTGTTCTTTAGCTTTACGCTCTATATCATACAAAATACCAATCTGCTCCAAAGCATATTCTGCTGTTGATTGATCATTATCCAGCGATTCATAAAATTTACGTCGGGCATGCGCCATACAATGCAGGAGCGTAATATCTTTACTTTCCTTAAAAAAATCATATACCGTATAACCATCTGTCTGAAGAAACCCTTTAAAATCTTTCAATACTTCCAGAGGACCTTCTCTTCCTCTTCCTTCCCGATAATCAAACCATACCAGTCCGTTTATACTATTATGATATACCCAGAAATAACCTCTGTGCGTATCGCCTTTTTTATCTCTGTCAAGTACTTTTATCGGGCTTTCATCAGCATGCAGATAACTGCTTTGAATAACCTCTTTTCTAAGGGCTTCATACAAAGGGTTAATCAGTGAACAGGTATTACTTACCCAGTCTGTCAAAGTGCTGAATGCTACATTAATTCCTTCTCTTTTAAAACGTTGCTGCTGACGGTATAGTGGCAGATGATCTACATATTTATCTATAATAATCTGTGCCAGCAAACCTGCACCTGCTATGGCTTTAGGTAAGGGGCGATCCACCATCGTAGCTATTGTAATGCCTGCATCATCAGGTCGGGCATACTTAGGACGTACATAACGGTTTACAAACAAACTACCTGGCTCATACTCCAGTTCTTCCGTAACTTCCTCACCAATCTTTTTATATCCTTCCACTGATTCTTCGGGAAGTATTACAATCTCTCTGCGTTCTAAATGTTCAGGCAGTCCTGCACGACCAGGATGTACTCTGGCAGGGGTACTTACTGTAGTCGTTTTAGTGTATTCAACCTTCGTTGTTTTTGTGATAGTTTCGGGACTAACAGACTCAATCTGTATATCTAATGTAAGTTGTGAGGAAGGGTTATTTTCGGCAGGAACAAAACGTTCTGTTTTACTGCCAAATATCAGCCGTTTAAGATTGTTCAACTCAAAACGTAATGTGGCATTTTCTGCCATCATTAATTCGTATAAAGTCTTATAATCTATAGCTGTTTCTATCACGGTGCAAATGTAATAAAACTCAGTAATACCAATACTTACAGCTTATTGAATATCCACAGAATCAGGCTGTTTGTTGATATCTTTTTCGCTTACGAATGCTCTGCAAAAAGACACCCTGTAGTATATGTTGCAGCAACTCATTACTAATATTAATTACCTGCTCGTTGATAGCTGTTTCAGGCATCTCATAAGTCCCTTTTTCCAGCCTTTTATAATACACCGAAAATCCATCTCCCTCCCATAACAGTAACTTAATCTGGTTATGGTTCTTATTGATAAAAATGAATACCGATCCACTTAATATATTCAGTTGTAACTCATTGGTAACAATACCGCATAAACTATCAATCCCTTTTCGCATATCAGTAGCATGACGATATAAATAATAACGGCAGGATGATGATAAATGAAGCATAATTAATGTACAAGTGCTTTTATATAATCACTGCTTACAGGTTCATGAAAGTATAAACGGGCTCCATTCTGTAAATGTATTTCAACTGAAGCTCCAATTGCTTTTGGTAATTTCAATTGAATAAATGATGTACTATTTTCGTTACTATCAATGTCTTTGTTACGATAAAGACCATACCAATAATGAAACACATGATACTTTATAGACTTCTCTTCACAAAATGCCTTTTGGGTAAGACCACTCTGCTGCCATAGCTCTATCTGACTAAACATCTGTTCCCGATTCATTTTCCTATCAACCATATCTTCGGTTTTGAAGCCGCAAAATTATACAGTCGGTACTCTCTGAAAAAGATGTACTTAGACGGAGGGATAC
>CAIWHI010000185.1 GCA_903912435.1 uncultured Bacteroidota bacterium
AAAATGACCATGCACCAAACAAATAACCACCCCCTGTTGCCATTATACCGGCATTGCCATTGTCAAAGTCATAACCACCATATAGTTGTTGCCATTGCATAGGCAGGGCCTGGCCATAGGCAACCTGGTTAAAGAAGGTAATTGCCATAATTACCACGAAATAGAAAGAATAAGGTGTTCGCATTTTTTTTTAATAAAGATAATTGTTATTTGCTTTTGGGTTAATTGAATTTTATTGCAAATAATACAAAATGTTTTCAGGGAATCACGGTCTCGATATGTCTTGATTTTGAGTTATTTTTAAATCAAATACAAAGTAGGATAAACTATTCAGTTTATTGCTAGTATTTTTACGAAATTAATCACTTTCTATAAAAAATATGGCTAAATTTATTAATACTAAAAAGGCAGTGTCTGAACTCGAAGACCTGATAAGAAATGCTGAATCTACACTTATTCTTATTTCTCCTTATTTAAAGATTTCAAAAGATTTTAAAGAACTTTTGGTTTATCGGAATAATAAGGATAAAATGACAACTGTAATTTTCGGCAAACAGGAGTTAAATCCTACAGAAATGAAATTTTTGCAAGAGTTAAGATGGGTTAACCTTAAATATAATGAAAGCTTACATGCTAAATGTTATGTAAATGATACGAAAATGATTATTACTTCACTGAATCTCTATGAATTTTCAATGAATAATAATAAGGAGATGGGCATTATTATTGATAAAAATGACCCATCAGATATTCAATTATTTAATGACGCCATGAAAGAGGTTGATTTCATTGACACTACGAGTCAGAAATTTGAAATCGGTTCATCTAAACCATTGCCAATCCATCCACCAGAAAGGACTCAACAAGTAAATAATGTTATAAATGCTCAGCCAACTGGGTATTGTATACGGACAGGTGTGAAAATTCCATTTAATATTGAAAAGCCATTATGTGCTGAGGCATTTAAGAGCTGGAACAAATACGGTGACCCAAATTTTCCAGAGAAATATTGTCATTTTTCAGGCGAGCCATCAAATAAAGAAACAAGTGTTGCAAAACCTATTCTCAAGAAAAATTGGAAAAAAGCACAGGAGATATTCAATTTCTAATTATTTAATCTTTAAAACTGCTTAAGGTTTTAATGAGAATTTACAAGCATCACTCTCGATTATATTTTCCTAGCCATCTTGCCACTAATAAATGGTAATGATGGCTAGTTTTTTTGTTTAGCCTCCTTCTCAGCACCAGTTTTCGCATTCAGAAATAGGCGGTTAATAGCAAGGAAATGTCTATTGCATTGAACATCGAATAACCTGAATGAAGAATGTTTCATAATTATTTTGTCTTAGGTAATACAGCAGCCATTTAATATGACAAACAACCACTACAAACTTTACTTTTTCAGATTTACTTTCTACTTTTGATTAAATAATAAACATCATTATGCAGCATAAAGAAGGTTATGTGAGCCATGAGCTGGACCATGGAATAGCAACTATTGAGTTTTTTCATCCATCAAGCAATTCTTTGCCGGCGGCTATTTTAGAAGACCTGGCCAAAACAATTAATGATGTGGGTATGGACAGCAGGGTAAAAGTGATTATCTTGAAGAGTGGGGGAGAAAAGGCATTTTGTGCTGGTGCATCGTTTGATGAATTGGTAGCAATAAATACCGAGGCAGAAGGCAAGCGCTTTTTCAGTGGCTTTGCCCATGTGATTAATGCAATGCGTAAATGCCACAAATTGATTATTGGCAGGGTACACGGAAAGGCTGTAGGTGGTGGGGTAGGTATTATTGCTGCTACCGACTATGCTATTGCTGTGGAAGATGCTGCAATTAAGCTGAGCGAATTGGCAGTTGGGATAGGACCGTTTGTGGTAGGCCCGGCTGTAGAACGCAAAATGGGGGTTTCCTGCTATAGCCAATTGGCCATTGATGCTACCGAGTGGCGCTCTGGGGAGTGGGCTAAGCGACATGGCCTTTATTCTGAAATTTATAAGACGGTGGAAGGTGTGGATGATGCTGTAGCTAAACTTGCTGACCGCCTTGCACATAGTAATCCTGAGGCAATGGCACAATTAAAGAAAATATTCTGGCAGGGTACTGAGAATTGGGATAGCCTATTATTCGAGCGTGCATCTATCAGTGGTCATCTTGTATTGAGCGATTTTACCCGTAATGCAATAGCTAATTTTAAGACAAAGAAGGGTTAGGTGGTTTAAAGTTAAAGCGCTTCTGATGTTGGGTACTTAACATTATTTTTGGTTAAAGGTACCAGAAAGAGGTTTGAAGAATAAATTCTTGGCATTGCATTTGATTTATTGTTATTAGGTTTCAAATATTTTCATTAGAATTGTAAAAAATTAATTACATGAAATTTAAATCATTAATAGTGGCACTGGTTTTCCTAAGCCCACTTGCGTCAAATGCTCAACAGTATGACAATAGGCAATATCAACAGAATAATGGTCGTGGCGACCAGAATGTAGGTTACGCTCAGCGTGATTGGCATGAAAGTCAGAGTACACTTACCATATATTCTGAAAATGGAGAGTTATTTTACGTCATCCTTAATGGTGTAAACCAGAATAGTGCACCACAGTCAAGGCTGAGGGTGGAAGGATTGCCTAAATATGGTAATGATGTTCAGATATTATTTACAGATAATCGTACCCCAAGGATTAAGAAAATGGTGAATATCGCCGACCCTGTAGATGGTAAGTCTGTAGATATGGTGCTAAAAGTAGCAAGGGGTAGGGATGGTTTTCCTAAGTTGAAGTTTGTAAGATGTCATGAGCGGGTTCGTGAATACCACCCGGAACGTGGGGAATATATAATGAATTATGGTAACCCCAAAGAGATTACCTCTTATACCTATACAGACCCTAATACTGGGCAGACAATAACCCAAACTACAGTGACTGAAACAAAAAATGGCGGTGGTTACAACAATGGCGGTGGATATAATAATGGTGGTGGTTACAACAATGGCGGTGGATATAATAATGGCGGTGGATATACAGCACCTCCTCCCCCTCCGCCTGCCGGACCAGTTGCTATGGATCCACAAAGCTTTAATGAGGCAAAACAGACCATCAACAATGCTTCATTTGAAGATACCAAGATGTCAACAGCTAAAACCATTTTTGGTGTTAACTACCTGACTACCAACCAAATCACAGAGATTTGCAACTTGTTCTCGTTTGAAGATACAAAGTTGGCGTTTGCTAAATTTGCTTATCCAATTTGTGTAGATCCCGGAGCTTATTATAAAATAGCTAATATTTTTAGTTTCGATGCCAGCAGGCAATCCCTTAATGATTTTATTAGTAAGCAGAGGAAGTAAGTAGAATTGAATAATATTGTTTATAAAACCACAATTCCCGCACTACAAAATGCGGGAATTGTGGTTTTAGCAAGTTATTCGGTGGTAAAGTTAAATACTAAGGGTTATAAATAGGGTCTCATTTTTGTGGTTAAATTACTGACTGTAATACAGCTTTTAATAGTTCCGGCCTTTAGGCCGGGGAAAATTAGGTAATAGGATGGGGGCTTTAGCCTAAATTAATACAAGTATAGAAGTAGATGTCACCTACCACCATCATATATGTCAATATAAATGAGTAGACCGCTATCCCTCCTTAACCTTAGTGATCCTTAACAACCCTCTTTATACTGCAACCAATAGACTTAGTTGTATTAGGATTTATTTCTTTACCTGCAACCAGGGCATTTATTGCATCTTCAATATAATTTTTTTTAGCACTTTCAGGGTTTGATGGGTTGTCGTTCATTGCACCTTTATAAACCAACACTCCTTTGTTATTAAAAAGGAAGATTTCAGGGGTATGGTTTGCACCAAATTGGTCGGCTAATTTAGAACCCTCGTCTACAAGATAGGGTACAGTATAACCCTGTTCTTTAGCAAATTTTTTCATTGCCTGGTAGGAGTCTTCATCGTTACGTTTTGCCTGGTTTGAGTTGATGATCACCATTCCCACTTTGTGGGCAATGGCAAATTCCATTGTCTTTTTTGTAGTAGTTTCATTTTTGATAACGAAGGGGCATGTATTGCAGGAGAACATTACCAATAGGCCATTTTCTTTTGAGGCAGCTTTTAATGTTGTAGATGCACCATTAGCATTCAGCATGCTTACCTCAGCCGATGGCAATTGATTGCCAGGTATTAGTTTGCTTTCATCCTGGGCTATGCCAATTGATGGATTGATAACTATTAATGCCAAAAAAGTGGCAATAGCCAGAAACATTGATTTCATATTTCGATAATTTTTGTAAAAATAGTGATTTTTGTAATGGCTCACCTGGGTGTATTATCAATCTTATTGATAGGGTTTGAATTTTCTTTTGGCTTTACTTTTTAGGGCGGTGGGGTTAATAGTAGTAATACAAAAGACATTAACAATTAACCACTAATAATCAACCATTAACCCAAGTGGCAAGCAAAAGTTAAAATATACCTATCATTCGTATAAAGACTGTAAATAAACTATTTTTGCCACTTGCGTATTTTTGTATTTTATATCATGAGTTTATTTACTACTAATATATTCAGGGGTTTGGGCAGGGTGGCTTTACTGGTCCTTGTGGTGTCGTCTGCTACCTTTGTGCGTGCACAGGAAAGTGCTGATAAGATTCTGGTAATAGTGGGTAAAAACCGCATTATCCTGCAATCTGAGCTCGAAACTGAATTGGCACAGGCCCGCCAGATGAACCCTAGTTTGGGTGACTCAGAAAAATGCCTCATGCTGCAACAAATGATTATCCGCAAAATGCTGGTGGAACAGGCTGAGCGTGATAGCGTGTTGGTAAGCGAAGATGATGTAGAGGGTACTCTTGATAATAGGGTGCGTTACTTTATGCAGATGTATGGCTCTAAAGAAAAGCTGGAGCAATTATCTGGTAAATCTATTTACCAGATGAAGGAAGAAAACCGTGAAACGGTGAAAGAGCAGATGATTGCAGAGAAAATGCAAAACCAGGTGCTCGAAAATTCTAAAATTACTCCTGCCGAGGTCGAAGCGTTTTTCAAAAAAATACCAGTAGATAGTTTACCCTTTTTTCCTGCCTCTGTTGAACTAGGTCAGATAGTTATTGACCCGCCTGTAAGTAACGAAATGCTCGATTTCGCACATAAAAGGTTGGAAGAATTGCGTGATAAAATAGTAAAAGATGGTGCAAGTTTCGAGACAGTAGCTGCTTATAGTGATGACCCTGGAAGCCGTGACAATGGTGGCAGGTATGATGGTATTACACGTAATGGTCCATGGGCTCCTGAATTTATTGCAGCAACTTTCAAATTGCAGAATGGTGAGATATCCCCGATTTTCAAGACGAAATTTGGTTACCATATCATACAAATGATTAACCGTAAAGGTGATGAGGCTGATGTGAGGCATATATTAATCAAACCATCCCTTACATCAGTAGATTACCAGAAAGCCCTAAACACACTTGATAGTATCAGGAAACTACTAGTATCAGGTAAAATGACCTTTCAGGAAGCTGTTGGTAAATTCTCAACAGATGAGGCTGCAAAGCGCACCGGTGGTATGCTTGCCGAACCAACTACTGGTAATACAAACCTGGATGTTACAAAGTTGGATGCTGGTATGCTATTGGTAATAGATAGCCTTAAGCCAGGTGAGTTTTCTCCTGCCCATATATTTATGACCGACCAGCATGAAAAATCATGCCGCATCGTTTATATGCGCTCTCGTACAGCCCCCCACAAAGCAAATACAGTTGAAGACTATAGTCGCATACAGGAAGTAGCCCTTGCACAAAAGAAACAACAAAAAATGCTAACCTGGGTAAAAAACAAACTACCTACGTTCTACCTCAAAATCGCTCCTGAATACCGCGATTGCCCATCACTTAAAGCATGGCGTACCAATAACGAGAATACAAAGTAATTTTTGATTAGCAATATTTAAACCACCATAAACCTGCATGGGCAGATATATGGTGGTTTTTTTTTGTGTTGAATATCTACATTACCTACATTTCAAGTCCCGGCCACAAATGTTGTATAG
Organism: uncultured Bacteroidota bacterium; assembly: GCA_903912435.1. Taxonomy (GTDB): domain Bacteria; phylum Bacteroidota; class Bacteroidia; order Chitinophagales; family Chitinophagaceae; genus Nemorincola. The sequence continues at coordinate 6,055 of CAIWHI010000185.1, forward strand.
CTGCTTCAAGGCATTGGGCTTTGTTATAATGCTTATCGTTCATTACAAATCCCGTCCAGATAAATTTCACCAACCACTAACCATTAATAATTAACCATTAATCATTAAAAACGCTTTACCAAGATAATCCACTATATCACCTGCCTTTAGTGCATCTTCCGATAGCTCGGCAGCAGCAAGGTCGCCAGCTAAGCCATGGAGGTAAACACCGAGGCTTGCCGCATGTACCGCTTCATAACCCTGTGCCAGCAAACCTGTAACAATACCTGTAAGCACATCTCCGGCACCGCCTTTAGCCATGCCCGAATTGCCACTCATATTATACCAGCACTCGCCTTCATTTGTAATAACTGCCGTATGATGACCTTTCAGTACTATGGTGATATTATACCTCATAGCTTGTATACGCGCATTATCCAGTTGGTTCATGCTATTGGTGTTATTGCCAAACATTCGTTCAAACTCTTTAGGGTGCGGAGTGATAATAGAGCCCGGCGGTAACTTAGCTAATAATTCAGGTTGTTTTGCCAGAATGTTGATTCCATCAGCATCTACCACCATAGGTTGGGTGCATGATTCCAACAACATGGCAAAGGCAGCAGCAGTTTTAGCCCCAGTTCCTATTCCCGGCCCTATGCCTATTACACTCATGGTTTCCCAGCCATTTATACTTTCGATCTCCTTTTCGCCACTAGTTTGGCACATGGCCTCAGGTATGCTTGTCTGCAAAATATTATACCCGCATTCCGGAGCTAATATGGTAATCAACCCGGCTCCGGACCTTAGAGCTGCTTTGCCCGATAGTGTAATAGCTCCCATTCTGCCGTATGTGCCCCCTATTAGGAGTGCACTACCAAAAGATCCCTTATGGCCAAATGGGTCACGAGGTTTGTAAATTTCTCTGGCATTCGCAGCACCAAAACCCCTGTATTGAGTATGTGTAGCATTAATAAATGTTGAGTCAAGGCCAATGTTAAGAATATGTATTTTTCCCGCAAACCTGCCCGACTCGATATGCAGAAAACTCCTTTTGTAAAACTGGAAACTGAGTGTATCCTCTACCTTTAGTATAGCCGCGGCCTCATCGGGTATCAGGTCGGCAGGGAGGCCACTAGGTATATCAATAGCTATTTTCCTATTGGGCAGATTATTAATATGCTCCAGGAAATTCCCTATCCATCCACTCACTGGCCTGCTTAGTCCGGTACCTAATATTGCATCAATAATTACAATATTTGCCGGTATATCTGTAATGTACTTATCAGGTTGCACTATGCTTACATGGTCGGTATCGATAGCCTGTAATCTATTCAGATTGTTTTGACAATCTACAGATAATACCTCACTGAATTTTATCAGAAAAGCCTTTACTCCATACCCCCTTTGGTTTAGCAATCTTGTAATTGCCAGACCATCGCCACCATTATTTCCTGTTCCGCATAGTGCTACAAATAAAGTGTCGGGTGGAAAGTTTTCTACAATCCATTCTACACATTTTTCAGCAGCCCGCTCCATTAGTGCTAGCGACTGTATTCCTGAGGCATGTATAGTATAAGCATCGCAGGCACGGATTTGTGCGGCTGTAAAGATTTTCATAATGTAAAATTACGAAAAATTGAATGCTCTGTACCTGATTAGTGTTAACAGCCGTTGATTTTTTAATATTATCTGCTTACTACCAACTTTTGCATTGAAATAAGCTCATTTTTATAACATACCTTAACAAGGTAAATATTAGATGGTAGGATGCTGGTATTGATTGCTGTCTCCTGCCCATTAACAGGTATGCTCATCACTTCGCGACCTAGACAGTCAAAAATATGTGCAACAGGGCCTTCTTTCGAAATATACCCATCTATTCTAAGGTTTGTATTATTATTGGCAGGGTTAGGGTAAAGACTTGTATTAATATTGATTTCATTTATGTTATTCACCCCGGTATGTTCGTCTTCCACAGTGGTTACTACTATATCATCCAGATAAAGTCCCTTATAGTTATTTCCAAAATCGCTTTGCATATCAAAACGGATATCTATTTTTTTGCCCAGATAATCGCCCAGATCCATTTCTTCAAATACCCAATCCATTTGCTGGCCATCATAAACAGGTAGTAGTGAGAAGGCTGTTTTAGTAAATCTGCCACATAATTGTGCCATGGTGCCTGTGGCCGAATCAATAGCACTTACAAAGGCATAGTCGTATGTAGCTTCGATGGACCATTTGGCATAAAAATTAAGGTAGGCATGGGTGGAGTGTGTAAGATCCAGATGATGTGCAGTAACAATAGAGACATCATTGTTATTTAAATAATCATCATTGCCGCTAAGGCTGCTTTGCAGGCATCCATAAGGTGAGTGGTAGGTTGCAAAACATACTCCCCAGCCAGTATTAATCCAGTCTGCAAGGCTTGTATTTGAGGGTTTGGTTTCAGTGTACTGTTTGCCATAGTAGAAACTTATTGTATCTCTGCTGGTGTATAACCCATTATTTACCTGCAATACATAACTTACTTTTTGTCCATTGGGAGTGGAGCTACTGAGGCTATAACTAATAGAGTCATCAGTTTTTTGAAGGATGCTCAGTCCGCTATACACCTTGGGGGTAGGAGAAACTGTAAGCCAGATATCTAATGGAAGTACACTAACTGTAAATGTTGCAGTATCGGGCAAACCCAGGCGTTGGATATTATAATGCAGGTAACCACTAGTATGCGTAAGTATTTTACAATCGGTGGAAGTTATCTTTGCCATGGGCAATAAAAGCGACGCAGTGTTAATATTTGCCTGTAGGTTATTTTGGCAATCAGGGTAAATTTTATCAGTAGCAGGATAAAAACCATCATTTACCCTCCCAATCTCAGGGCACATTGCAAATATTTTCCTCCTTGCAGTAGTGTCGCCATACATCCATTCATCTGAATCCCCATTAGAAACATAGCCAAGTGTTTCGTAACAAGTGCCATAGCTATAATGGTTATGCTCGGTAATAAATTGGCCATAAGTTGAATATAAATCCGAGTCTACAGTTCTCAGGTTAGGCATATAAGCCCATGGATAGATCAAAACATTCTGGAAGGTATGGTAACTCATAGCCAGTTTGAAGTGGTGTGTATTGGCAAACCATCTATGTGCTCTTGATTCAGGCTCCGAAAATGCTGATGTACCCCTATAGGTTTGATCAGGAGGGGTAGCGCTGGAGCCTATATTGTCATAACCCCAATCCTGGCCATAATTACGGTTGAGGTCTACGCCATAGGAACTATCAGCATTAAAGCGCATGTTTTTACGCACCATTCCTCCACCCAAAGGGTTGGTAGCAATATTTTCCAGGTAGCCATCAGGATTCACACAAGGTATAAAGTACAATTCTGTATTGTCTAGTATGGCTTTTATCTGCGGGTCGCTGCTGTAATTTTCAAGTAAATACCAAAGAGTATAGATATTTGAAGCCATTGATCCGGGTTCCCTGGCATGAGTGAGTGATGTAAACAATGCTTGCGGCCTGCTTGGTTCCTCCACATTAGGATGATTTGATACCCTTACCCAATAAATGGGTCTTCCCTGTATTGTATGGAAAGTATCTATAGTTTGGCGGGCACTTATAAGGCCTGGATACAAAAGGTGCATGGTATCTAATATATCCAGCATCTCGGTATAGGAGAAATAGCCACCTGCATAGGTGCCAAGGTGGAAATGAGAAGGGT